>SXOY01000314.1 GCA_005776545.1 Planctomycetia bacterium
AAAATCTTCGTCCAGAAGTTCCGCGAAAAGAAGGCCTGGAAGAAGAAGACCGGCCACCGCCAAAAGTACTCCAAAGTCCGCGTCAGCGCCATTAAGGGCTGATCAGAAATAAGAACCCTCGTCAATTCATAGAAAGCTCGCCGATGGCGGGCTTTTTGTGATTTTGGGTTTTCAACGGCTCGTATCAGTTCAGTCGATACATGGGCATCTATGCGCGAACCCGCCTCGCCCGCAGTCTCAGTCATCATTCCATCAACTGCCAACTCAAATCTGGCTCGCGCGATTGATGCTCTTCGATCGCAATCACTGACCAACTTCGAAGTACTGATCACAGGCGAACCACTGTCGCCGCCAGATCTGCAACGTATCGGCAACGACAGTCGCTTCCAATTCGTACACGCGTCTGGCCTTGCACCCTTTAGTGCGATCAACCTCGGATTAGACCGTGCCCGCGGCACATTCATCACCATTCTCGACCCGCGTGATACGCTCGCCCCCACCGCCTTTGAATCACTGGTCAACACCGCACAGTCCTCGCATCTCGCCGCCGCATTCAGCACCTATTACTTCTGCTCACCGCTGGGCACGCTTCCGGGAGACCCCGTAAAACTCAGCAACTCGCACCACACTCCCAAGCTAGTGGGACTACCTGAACTCGCCGCGTGCAAGTTGTTTCCGCTCTGCGCCATGGTTGTGCAAAGGACCTCGCTGAAAACCACTCGCTTACGCGGCCCGATCGAAGATGGCGGCGATCACGACTGGCTCATCCAGCTTGCCGCCACCGGTGTGAAATTCGCATACTGCAACCAGCGCCTCGCCGCGGTCGAAATGGATACGCCTCAGACCAACACCGAGATCATGCGGCGGCTGGTATCGCACGCATCAGTGATTACCGCCGCGACAAAAGCCTTTCCCGACCGCGACGCGATTCGCGCAGCGGCACTCCACTCCCATGCCCAGGCGGCGGTCTTACTGCAGATATTTGAACAAACTCTGGAACGGATCAAGGGCTTGCCAGACGCAGATACCGCGCTGGCACACCCCACAACTTTCGAAAATCTCTTCGGGCAGTGGTGGCAACGTCTCCGGTTCCTAGGCCAGCCGCCGCGGCACGTGCTTGCAGCCGCAGCAGGAAGCAACTTAAGTTCCGCAATTTCGCAAGACCAGATCGCACAAGACCTGGTATCGCAGTGCGACCCAAATCGCCCAATCGTCCTCCTGGGCCTGGGTCGTAACGCCCGCCTGGTCGCGCGAGCGCTGCACGAACGCGGATTGCCAATTGCCGGTCGCGACGATGGTCTTCAAGGCGTGCCGCATTGGGCCGCCAAAGATGGCCTCACCGTGACGAACGCCCCGCCAGGCTTCGACCCACAATCGCAGTACATCATGACACTGACCGATGATGAGTCATTCATGGCAAAGTTGCCCAGCCGACTGACAGTCATCCGCTGGTCGCAATCCCCTCAACGCCTGTTTGAACGCTGGAGTCTCGAAGCGATCGATTCGCTTATTCACGGACACGCTCCCACAAGACTCACCCAACACCAGACATTACAGGGAGCCGCGGCATGAGCACCACCGGTCCTGGCCCTTCACGCCCCACGCTCGATGTCTTCTGCGGGTCTTTCAAGCGCCCAGAAAAACTCAAGGCGATGATCGAGTCGGTGCAGGCAACGCGCTACCCAGCGCGAGTACTTGTCGCGGCGGGCGATCCCGGCACAATTGCCACATGCGAGCAATTCCCCGGACTCGTCGAGACAATCTACTGCACCGAAGTTAATCGCCTGAAGGGCTGCACCGCGCCGCTGAATCTGCTGTTCCGCAACCTGGTCCGCAACGATGCCCTCTTCTGCACCGATGACTGCGTCTTTGAGCCCGCTGCCTTTGATATCGCCATGACCACGCTCTACACCAACTTCCCGGACTCAGATGGTGTCGTGGGGCTTGCCCAGGACAACATCACCGGCGCGTATGACCTGGCATTCCCATTGATGGGTCGAAAGTTCCTCGATCGATTCCGCGGATTGCCATCAGAGTTCACAACAGACATCCGCGCAGGCAAAGCCGGCGACCTCTTCTGGCCGGGCTATTTCCACCTCTACAACGATGCCGAAATCGGCCTCACCATCAAGTGCATGGGCAACTGGGTCTTTGAACCCCGCGCAAAGCTGAAGCACTTTCACCCCGAGTTTGGCGGCGGAGAAATGGACGCCACCCACAACCACGGCCTGACATTCAAGACCGATGATCACCGCGCATGGACATCGCGACGAAGCCATGGTGTGCTTTGGGGAATTGATGCAGCCTGAGGTATCCGCCTTCAAGACCCGAATCTACGCACACATCTTAATTGCTGCGATTGCTGGGTCTTGCTTCTTCCAGACACGATCGATCAACCGCGTTTGATAGCCCAGATCGTGCAGCAATGACTCTGTTATGGCACAGCGGTGTCTGTCATCACCCTCAGGATCCTCATACGGGGTATCGCCGTCTGGGCACCCAATCACTATCGCACCCGAACACATGGATTCCAATCCTTTGAGCGTCGGCGCGAGTTGATCCTGCTCAACATGCTCTGGTCCATGCCACCAAATAATTAGGTCGAATTTCTCGTTTGTTGATCGAGCGAAAGCCGTTACGTCACCACGCAGCACTCGAATTCCGTATCTTTTTTTCACAGGATGGTCTGCAAGCGCGGCTGCGTACGCTGGACACGCCTCGATAACCGTGTGAGTTGGCGCGGCGCCCTTTGTGCGACCACGAATGTGATTGAGATACCAATCCCCATCCCACTCTCCAAAGGTCTTTGGATGCCAACCTACGTATAGAACTCGCCGCCAGCGTGAGGGGTCGAGTTTGGTTTCGAGCCATAGCAGCGTTTCGAGACCTTCATCAGAGTTCATAGATTCAATTCCTTGAAGCTGGCCTTAGACTTTCCGAAGAATCGCCGTGCAATACCACTGGCTCTTCGTGAGATACTCGAAGTGTGACAATGTGAACCGCGGGCCCGCCACACACTGTATCTTCTCCGGGTTGTACCAATCCGCGTAGTCACCAACAGAATCAAACGCACGGACGAACTTCTTGAAGCCCGCGTGTTCTGTCACTGTCGCATCAATGGAAGGAAGTTCGCCGGGGACGAAATGAGTCCAGCCCTTGTCGGAATAGAGCATGAGGCGAGCCTCGCCACCGGGCGCGAGAACCTCCCAGGCACGGCTGAGAATCTGCGCGATCATCGGAGTGTGATGTAATACGCCATTGGAGTAGAAGATATCAATCTGGTTGTGCAGCTTAAAGAACGGCGCCTCACCCGAGACATTCACTGTTTCAACCGGCTCGTACCCAAAGAGCCGGAGTACTCGCCCCGCCAAGAGTGCATTCGAGGGGACAATATCTGCAACGCTTACCTGATTTCCAGAGCGTGCGAACTGCAAAGCCTCAATTCCCATGCCGCAGCCAAAGTCCAGAACGCGCTTGCCCTTGGTCGAATCCAAACCAAGCGACTCGCGCCAGCGATTGTTGTAGTTCCGACAGAGACCATCGTTGATCTCGAGAGCGTAGCGATTGGCCTCGCACTTTTTTACGAGACTTCTGAGCTCATCGTCAGACTTCTGCAGAGCATCGCTGCTTGAAATGTACCCGATGTTGTCAAATGGCGGTTTCGCCCACTCACTTTGAGCGTGCTTGAAGTCGTATGTCTGCTCTTTTGGAGTCATCGTCTGCATAAAAAGCTCCTCGCGTACTTATCGGCACCACGGACGGCGGCAAATGAATGCCGCATTGCCCTGCTGATGCACCGATTGCCAGTTGTCTTTGAGACCGCTGATGTGATGCCGCCAGGTCACATCGCCAAAGTGGCGGCACAGCAACTCATTCCACCACAAGGCATCTTCGCGGATCACATGCGTGACATCGCGCTCGTAGGCCTCAATAACATAACGATTACCCGCTGGTGTGGTATGACCCAGTGGTACAACTACCAGCAGCTGATCTGAAGCCAGAGCCAGATCGCTCACAGTCTGATCAATGATCTCGTAAGGCACATGCTCCAGCACATCTTTGGCGATCCCGTGGGTGAAGCGGTGAGTTGAGGCGTAGGAGTGGAAATTGTCGATGAGCGTGAGGTACGGGCGGATGTCCTCAGTTGCCTGCGACAATGCGTAGGTACTGATATCAACGCCAAAGGCATCGCGCCGAAGCATGCGCAGTGCTTTGGTCACAAAGCCCTTGGCGCAGCCAAAGTCCAGCACTTTTTGACCGGGGTGAATGCCCAGCGTATCAATCAGCACCATCGCCATCGGAATCGTGAGTTCTGGCAGCCAGCGGTAGTTGGAGTAACAGGATTTGCCCGATTCCACACCGCGTTCGTAGTAGTCAGCGTCATACACCGCGCCCAGCGCAGGCAGGTTGACAGTCGCAGCGCGAGAGCGTGGTTCGATAAGGGCGTTAGACGAAGTTGACATGGTTCAGCTCCACGCCCGCCATTTCGGCGAAGCGATCTTCCTGTCCTTTGACGAAACGATTGAGCATGTCCACGTTGCGAGTGAACACACAGCCGGTGCAATCTGTGGTGGCATCAAACTTCTGCGGAATCTTGCCATCCATGTAATCGAGGATTTCTTCCGGACGACAGATCGAGTACTTCTGAGCAAAGTGCATCGCCTGGTCGTTCAACACCACGCTGTCGCATGGGAAGACCAGTCCGCTCTTCCCAGTTTCCGGATCAACCTGCTCAGACAGGTACGGGCGGAAAAAGCTCTGGTGGCACTTAGATTGACACGGCGAACCGTGAATCTTGAACTGATGAAAGAAACGCTGACCACCTTCAACGCTGCTCAGCAACTGGTCAAGCTCTTCGTGCTCACGCACCAGTTCTGCCTGCGGCAGCATGCAGTCGGGCAGGACGCGAACATAGCTGACCTGCTTGGATTCTGCAAATGCCGCCACGCCGCGGAGAAAGTCCTTATCTTTGTTTTCTGCGCTGTGACAGATCGACATGCCAACAGTGGTCTTACTGCTGAGCCGCTCGCGCGGGAGCGTGATCTTGTTCTGCCAGTCCTTGAAGAGATTCATGGAAATACGCAGCCACGAAAAATTCCCCATCACCTTGTCGCTGACGCGATTGAACTGCGTCCCATTGGTGATCATCGCCAGTTCGAAACCCTGATCGATGATCCATTCTGCAAGAGGGTTGAACTGCGGATAAAGGGTTGGCTCGCCGCCACCAGTGAGAATAACTGCTTTGAGGCCGCGGGACTTGAGCTTTGTGAGATAATCGAAAATGCGGTCGAGATCGATGCGGCTCTGAAGGACGCGTTCGCTGACCGAGCAATATGAACACTTGAGATTGCAGCGACCCTCGGGCGCAATATGCGTTGAGACAATGCTGCGACCCGTACCATCCTTGTAACTCTTCATCGCATCCTGATGCTTCCAGAACTTCACACCGGTAGATGTGAATTTGTGCTCCATCTGTGTCGGAGCGCGATTCTTGAATTGCTCAGGAAGTTCGTGTTGATCAGGGTGCGTCCAGCCACTGCCGCCGATGGCCTGCTGCAATGCGAACGCATCCGCCGGCGAGGTTGCAACTGGGCGGCCATTGATCGAGAGCAATGCACTGCCGCTCGCCTTAGAAGAAGAAGATGATGGACACGCGCTCATAGCGCCTCCTGTAAATTCGTTGCTGGCTGGCTGCTGGCCTGTGCCCAGTCTGCCAGTGGGTTCTCGCGGATGCGCTTCTGCATGATCGCGGGGAGTTGATCGAACGGATACTCCGCCGCCGCCGGAAAGACCGTTTCGTAACCTTTGGAAGGACAGAGATCGGTGCGGCGATTGGTGTGCCAGTTCCAGGGACGCCATACATCCTCAAACCACTCTTCGCGCGGTGCGCTATCGAGATTCAGATCACGACCTATCGATAAAGCGGTGATGTGCTTCCAGAAGATCGTGCGCTCGCTGGATGCGAATCCAAAATTGTGTGTGAAAAGTCCAGTGTTGCGGCGCTTGAGATCTTTTCCCACGCTCATCAGCGCATGCCCCGTCAGACCGATCTGCTTGCGGCCGCGAAGTGCCCGCAAAATGACATAGGGATTGGTACGCGTGCTGGCATACTTGTAAGAACGCCAGAACAGCTGCGGATCGGCAAGAAACTCATCGGTTTCCTGATCGTCTCTTGCCATGGCAAAGAGCTGTTGAATCGTGTCCTCGTGCCAGACTTCATCAGACTCTACAAAGAAGATGTGCGATGTCTGCGGATAGCGAGGGATCACCTCATCGTTCACCATCTTCTGCAATTGACCCTTCAAAAGCGTGGCGTACGGATTATGCAGAACCTTAACTTTGTTAAGCGGATCGTTGGTCTTTTTCCAGGCATTGATGGCATCGGTCAATCCATCAATATCGTGCGGCAGGTACACATCGTGCCCGAAATAGTTGACAATGCGTCGACCGCCAAACGCATCGTGACCGACAAAACACAGAATCTGATCGCAGTGGTCGTAGATGCTGCTCAGCGACTCACCGATGAAATCGGATCCGTAAAGCAGACGGTAAACGGCGACGGTGTACATACGTGATCTCGGTGACGGGAACGGGGAACGGACTGGCATCAGGCATCAGCAGGAAGAGGTCATTGGCTGACAGCGGCAGGAACTGTCGCCTTGAGTTCGATTTCCTGTGATTGCATCGCGGATGGCTTGCCCAGCGGCAGGTATTCCACGCCCTCAGGAACATTGGTCAGCATGCGCCACGGATCAATCACCGTGTCGCCAGCCTTGAACGCGAACTTTTTGTACTCGTTCCAGCGCGTCGAGATGAAGTACAGCGCAGGACGGTCGGGAATCTCGGCATCAGGGCGAATCGCCGGATCGTGTGTCACCGGGAAAATGCCGCGTTGACGAAGGATGTTTGCCAGCAAGATCGCAGGGCTGCCCTGCGTCTGATTCGTGTCGGGCTTAAACGCCATACCCAGCAGCACTACCGGGCGGCCATTGCGGTGCGCGATGATCTGATCTGCAAGCCAGGTAGTCTGGGCATCGCGACCGTGGTTAATAGCATCAAAGATGTTGTACGCGACGCCGAGATTGCGAGCAGTAAAGCTCATCGCCATCTGATCGCGACCGTGGCACGGACCGCCATCGGCCATGCCGCCATCCATGTATTTTGGGCTGATCAGACGATCTTTGGCGAGCTTCAGCGTCGCATTCACCACATCGCAATTTGCATCCGGCATGCGATGACAGATTTCCATCACCGTATTCGCAAACAACACTTTCAACCCCAGATAGGTGTTGTAACAAAGCTTGACTGTCTCGGCCTCGGTCCAGGTCATCGGACAGATCGGCTGGCTGTGCAATGATCCATACAGTTGGCGGGCCACGCGCTCGCCCATGCCGCTGTCGGCATTACGCGCTGGTGTGCCCAGCAGCACAAATTCTGGACGCAGGAAATCCTGCACCACCGAACTCTGGCCAATGAAGAACGGGTTGTACACCATCGTCCAGCCATCGCCAATCCGCCGCCCCGCGGCCTTCTCTGTCGCCGGACCAAGATCATCCACCATCGTTCCCGGCGTCGTCGTCGAAATCACGAGCACGGTGCGGAACCGGCCATCAGCTTTCACGCTCTTTCCAATCGCTCGCCCGACTTCCGTCAGACAGTTGCGAATTGGGGTGTTGTCGAAATCTCTGGGAATGCCGTCATAAGGAAATGACCCATCATGCTGCGGGGCGTGCGGCGTTGGAACCGCCACAAAAATCGCATCGCTCTTGGCGATCGCTTCTTCGATCGACTGGCAATACACCATGTTCGCCTTGGCCCGCTCATACTGCTCAGGCAGCCCTGGCTCAAATGGTGTCACTTCGCCGCGTTTGTAACCCTCAACCAGCTCTTTGTTGTTGTCATAACAAAAGACTGTGTGGCCGTTCATTCCTAATGCGACTGCACAGGGAAAACCCAACTTGCCTACGCCAAGAAACGCGATATTCATCGATAACTCCTCAACAAACGGGTGCGATCAACACCGTCTGTATCGACTGAAACGGGGTCTAAATGAACGAACGAGAGGGTTGTGACGAATATTCCGATTGTTTCTTGCAAAGGCACAACCACCTGTTCAGGGGATAGCTTCACGCGGCATTCCCGGTCCGCGGCCGCCCAGCTGCCTCAAACTCCTCCACCACGAGTGCAGCACCTCCGCCGACAACGCACCCTTCCGCTGCTAGAACACCCCACCATTGCTGCAACCGGTCCCACCATTCCGCTTTTTCACCCGCAGATTCAGGCCGATCACCCAGCGCGAACATCACCGCATGCCGCCCCAATCGTGCAAGTCGCTGGGCTTCAAACCCCTTAATTCCCGGCGACCCCATAAGCAGTTCTCGTGCAGCTTCCATCGCACCTGGTCGACTGATCGCTAAACGCGTTGCATACCCCACCGCCGCATTTCCAAGCAGATTCTCCAGCCGCGCGGGCGAATCGTCGACTGACGCCGCTGCTCCGTTCGCTTTGATTGATCCAACTCGTGCATACGCCGCCCGATACACCCGTATCGCGCAATCCAGCATTGCCGCGAAATCCACGCTGCGGCTGTCGCTCCGCATCAAGTACGCACACACACTTGCCTGTGCGTTCTTCCAGACCACACCCCGCTCAGAAAGTTTGAGCCACAAGTCTGTGTCCTCGATGAGCTTTAATTCCGGGTCAAAACGCAAGGGTGGCATTCCACCGCGAGCTTCATACCACTCGCGCTTCACCACATGCCCGTGAATCGTCATGAAGATTCCGCCCAGCAGTTGCTGCAAGCCAATCTCCTCAGACCACGGACCCTCCACCGAAAGCAACTGCCCTCGGCTCCCCACCATTTCGAACTTCCCCACCGCCGCGCCCGTCCCGCCGCGATCCGCTGCCTCTAACAAAACATCCAGCCCTCGCGGCAGCATCCAATCATCTGCATCCAGAAACCACACAGACTCGCCGCGAGCTTCGACCAACCCCGTGGTCCTGGCACGGCACACCCCGCCATTTTTCTGCGTGATCAGCCGCACCCGTCCATCGCGGGAAGCCTCTGCGCTCACAACAGCGGCACCTTTGCCCTGATCGGTCGACCCGTCATCAATGACCAACGCCTCCCACTTCTGGACATCCTGCCTGCGCAGCGAATCCAGAGCCTTCCCAATGGTCGCGCTCCCGTTAAACATCGGAATTATCACAGAGATCTTCATACGGTGTCGCATCCCATATCGACACCTATCCACTACCCCGGTGAATTTCTTAGTCCGCTTCAAGCAAGCCGCGAACGAATCAACTCAATCAACCGCCCACACATCGCATCATGCGTTAAAACCCCCTGAATTCGCGGCGACACTTCCCCCACCTTCCGCATTCTAAACCCCGGCTCACTGATCGCCCGCGCAAGCAACCACTCTAAACCCGCTTTGTCCGAAAATGTCAGCTCGCGCAAATCTCCAAGCATCTGCGCAGCATCGTTTCCCGCAAACACTGGCAGCTTCGAGTACTTCTCCCGATTCACCGGCGGCTCGGGCCACAATTCTCCCTCAAACCGCGGCGGAACCCCCAGCCGCTTCCGCAGTTCCTCATGCCGCACCAGTGGCTCGTGCCTGGCCGTGATCCATGCTGGCCGCCCATCGCCGTACTTCTCCTCGCACGCAACCGCCATCATCGCCTGTTCCGCCCGCATTGCATCCGTATCCAACCCATCGGCAAAGAACCGCGAAACCACCAACCCCCCCGACAGAAAACACTCCGACACCCGCTGATGCATCAAATTGTTCAGGTCCAGATGCAGATGCACCTTGGCCTTCTGATACGCCGCGCGCAATTCCTCGCCGTGTTTGACCGTGCCACGGGCATGCACACCAAACTCCGGATGTGCCTCCCACCCCTTGCCATACAAATTGAACTTCCAGCCGCGGCGTTCGCAGATTTCATGCACCCATTCCAGAGCCTCATGCCGGAAAAGTTCCGCCGCCGTTGGCACCAGATACACATGCATCAACTTGGCTTGCGCTTCTGGCCCGATTCCATGCCGAGCACAGATCGCATCCATCCGCGCAGGCACCATTGTCCACATACCGCGTTTATGAACCCCCTTCACTGCTTCCACTGCAAGTTCATGAATGTCGCTCACACATGCCGCGCTTATTCCGCTCGCAAGAACCACTTGCGTGAGCCGTTCCCGCATGTTCCGCGGCGTCTCCGAATGATTCGACACAAACGCCACATCACACTCAAACTGCTCCATCTCCCGCACGGCCCCAGCATGAAACTTCCGCGGATTCACTACCACCGGCGAAGCAATCGCCCGGCTTGCATCCCAGTCTCCAAGCAGAAACAGTTCATTGAACAAATATCCGCACGCAAAGTCAAATTCACCAAACTTCGCTGCTGTCGCCGGCTCAAACAAATGCGGCATCGCATCCTGCAGCCACGTCACATATGGCACATTCGCCGGCGTCGTACTCATTCGCATCGGCCGTGGAAAATTAATCAACACCACCAGGTCCGGATCAAATTCATCAAACGCCCGCCAATACGCATTCGCCGCCAATGTGGTGCAATCTTCAGACTCAATCAGCAACCTGGCCTCATGCCCGATCGCCTTGAACGCATCGACAATATCGCGCGAAGAATGCTGCAAAAACGTCGAATACCGCGTCGTCGGCACCAGCACGCGTAAAGGCTTCCCGCCATTGGTCGTCTCTCGATACCGCTGCGCCCAATATGCCTTGTCCCGCGAAGCATACCGCGCCTCCACACGCTCTTTCAGTTCCTTCAGTTCCTCAAGCTGCACATCCGTCCCGCCAACAACAATATTAGCTAATATTGATTCTTTCTGATCAACCTCGCGCAACGAAATGAGCCGCGCCACCAGCATCTCACCCCGCTGCTCATGCA
>SXOY01000315.1 GCA_005776545.1 Planctomycetia bacterium
CAGAGGTGTCAATCACCGCGTCCCATTTTGTACCAGCCTTGATCTTCTCAGCTAATTGCGACATTCCCACTGGACTCTTTGGATCGAGCGCCTCGCCCTTAGTGTTCTGCTTGGGGTCGTTCTTCCAATCATCGGCAGTCTTCTTGGGATCGCGGTTACCGATAATGACCTCAGTGCCATCTGGCACATTTGACGGCCTGCCGGCTTCTTTGCGTCTGGCTTCGGTGCGTCCGCGATTAAACAGCGTCACATTGTGCCCGCGTGAGAGTGCCGACTCGCTGCATGCCGGGCCTAAAAACCCTGTGCCGCCAAGGATGAGAATCCGGAGTTTCTTGCCGTTAGCACCAGTTGATTTGGGCCCTTCGGATGACTGCGACTGCACCTTGCTTGAACAGGCAACTGCCGCCAGGCCAACGGTTGCGAGAGTAGATGTCAGAAACGTTCGGCGAGAGTGGCTCATAATGATCCTCCAAGAGCGTGAGTGTATCCGAATCTGCTTTGATGCGCAAATCGTGGGCTTCCGTCATTCAACCAAGTGTTGGAATCCGTGCGAAGATCTCTTTTTCGTCCTTGTGAACATACACACGATTGCACCCGACCGTTGCCACTTGCACATAGTCGGTCGTCGGCATGAATAGAGCAACCGCCGATTTCGCATTGGTTGGATCATCTTCGATAATCATCACTCGGGGCCGGTATTTTACAAGATTCAGCCCCTTGAGTACTTCTACCTCCCCACCTTCGACATCAATGATCGCTGCATCAATTCGGTCAGCGCATCCTTCAAGCAATGTCGCCAAATTGGTGAATGGAACCGTGACCAATCGCTCTTTGGCTTTCATTCCATCAAGTTCGCGCCGATGTTCTGGCGTTGCCTCGCCTCGAAATGAGAGCATTCCCCCGTGATAATCGTCCGTCACTGTAAAGCTGGTTTCGCCATTTGCTTCTGGGCCACCCACCGCAGCGTGAACAACTTTGCTCCCGGGACGATTCTGCTTGCATTGTTCAACTCGCTCTGGAATTGGTTCAACAAGAAGGCCCTTCCAGCCCATTTGTTCAAGAGCGAGGCTCACACTAAAAGTCCGCCCATCAAATGCGCCGACCTCGACAAAGTACCCTCGCAACGGTCGCCCCAGCAAGTCCCAGATGATCGTGTCTTCCGCAAATTGAGCGGCGAACACAATTTGGCCCTGAGCATTTCGTCCATCCTGTCGCATCGCCTCTGCTGCTTCCAGCGAGAACACACGTTGCCTCAACTTCGTGTTGTTGAACACCGCCACTTGAAGTGTTTGCTCGAGTGCAGACAATCGCTGAAAACACTGGTCCATCGCAGATTGCATTGTCATGGGTTGGGGAGGCATTGAGACCTTTCAGAAAAGTGCGGCAGGCCGAATGGTATCGAGTTCCACTGCCTCACAGCCTCGGCACATATGATAACTCATGGCCGATGATGGCGACGAAATTCTCGCGGAGAAGTCAGCTCTGGAAACTGATCCCCGCTTCCCCTCAGGACGGTGGAAAGGCTACTACATTCAGGCCGGAATCCGCGGCTGGCAGGACCTCATTCTAAACTTCTGCGACGGAAAAATAGAAGGAACCGCTATCGACAAAGGCGGAGAATGTGATATCCAGGGAACGTATGACCTGTCGAACGGCGCTGTCTCACTGGTGAAAATCTATTTCTATCACAAGGTCGAATATCGCGGCGAGGCACGCGACAAAGGAATCCGCGGCGGATTCATGATCCGTTATCCGCTCGACATTGATGCTGGCGATTTTTACATTTGGCCCGTGCAAAGTCAGACCAACTAACACTATGGAACTCACACCACTCCGTTACTTTCGAACTCTGGCACTCACGCGGCACATGACCAAGGCGGCATCGCAACTTGGAGTCACCCAGCCTGCGCTTTCCGCGATGCTCAAGAAACTCGAACAGGAAGTCGGCACTCCGCTGGTTCACCGCGCTGGCCGCGGCATCGAACTGACCGATGCGGGTCGGGTCTTTCTCTCTCACGCCGAAGATGCGATTCGATCAAGTGACAACGCTGTCCGCTCTGTACGTCAACTCATGGGCCTGGAACATGGACTCATTTCCGTTGGTGGCGGAGCAACTGCGATTACCTATCTGCTCCCGCCGGTTGTGTCCGAGATTCGGCGCAAACACCCGGGCCTTCGTTTTTATGTTCGTGAGGCTGCCTCCCGCGCAGTTGCACAATCGGTGCTCTCTGGCGAACTCGATTTGGGGATCGTGACCCTGCCAGTCGAACTCCCCGGCAGTGATGACCTTGTGCGTGTGCCGCTGGTCGCCGATGAACTTCGCCTGATCGTGCCGCCGGATCACGCTCTTTCTGGCAAGCGCAGTTTCAAATGGCAGGATCTTTCCGGCGCGTCCATGGTTGGCTTTGAAGGCGGCTCTGCGGTTCGGGCGGTGATTGATCATGCCGTGTCTGACGCTGGGATCAAGCTCAACACTGTCATGGAACTTCGCTCGATTGAATCCATTAAACACATGGTTAAAGCCGGCATCGGAATTGGTTTCGTCTCTCGCTTCGCACTCAATGAAGATGAGGGATTGACATGCCGCGAAAGCAAGCTTTCGCGCCAGCTCGCCATTATCAAACGCAGCGACCGCGAACTCGCCCCCGCCGCCGCCGAATGTGAACGTGTGCTGCTTTCTCGCAAATGGCGAGCTTCATAGCCCTGTTTCTCCTTTGCGGCAACGGCAACACGCTGGTCAAATCTGCAATTTTCGCGAAACCTGGCACCTTCCAACATACCCTTAGGCCATGCCTCAGCAAACACTCCACGCACCCCACCTGCTCACAATCGGCGGCCGCAATTTAGCGAGCCGTCTCATCACCGGCACCGGCAAATACGCCGACTACGACATCATGAAACGCGCCCTTGCAGCGTCAGAGTGCGAAGTCACAACTGTCGCTGTCCGCCGCGAACGCCTGTACAACCAGCAGGGCAAATCGCTTCTTGAGTTCCTCGATCTCGACAGGCTCACGATTCTTCCAAACACTGCAGGATGCTTCAGCGCTGAAGATGCTGTGAGAGTGGCAAGGCTTGGCCGCGAGATCCTCGAACAACTTGGGAACGCTGGCGCGAGCTGGGTGAAGATCGAAGTGTTGGGAGACAAGAAGACGCTCCTTCCAGATCCGGCTGGCACAGTTGAGGCGACCAAAGAACTTGTGAAGGATGGCT
Organism: Planctomycetia bacterium; assembly: GCA_005776545.1. The sequence continues at coordinate 3,211 of SXOY01000315.1, forward strand.
TCCATGTCCTCGCGTATTCAAGCGATGATCCGATTGCGGCCATTCGATTGAAAGAAGCAGGCGCAACCAGCGTCATGCCCGCGGGATCACCGATCGGTTCCGGCCAGGGCATCCTCAATCCCAACAACATCATCCTGTGCCTCGAACTCTTGAAGCAGGGCGACCCTAATTATCCCGTCATCGTCGACGCAGGCGTCGGCTCCGCATCAGATGTCGCAATCGCGATGGAACTTGGCGCGGATGGCGTCTTGCTCAACACAGCAATCGCACACGCCAAAGACCCGGTCATGATGGCCCACGCCATGAAACACGCCTGCATCGCCGGCCGCCAGAGCTATCTCGCGGGCCGCATTCCCAAGAAGTTGTACGCAAGCGCGAGCA
>SXOY01000316.1 GCA_005776545.1 Planctomycetia bacterium
ACTTGTCATCAAACAGTTCGCGTTCGCCCACACCCTCAAGCCGCTCCCATGCAGGCCCGTGCTGGCCCATGTTCCAGCGCCGCTCAATGTCTTTGTAAAGCTCAACACCAATCTTGTACGGATTGAACCCGCCCGGCGGCATGTGCACCACACCTGAATGTTGATCCGCGTAATCGACGATCTCGCACGCCTCAAGGAAATGGCTCGTCATCAGCTTGGAATGCCAATATGTCGCCCACCCCTCGTTCATGATCTTGGTCATGCCCTGGGGCGCGAAGTAATACGCCTCATCACGAATGATGTTGAGGATGTCGCGCTGCCACTCTTCAAGCTGTCCATGGCGTAGCACAAACAGCAAAATGTCTCGCGTCGGAACCGCCGGAATCTTCCGCTTGCCTTCCTTGGCCTTGTCTTCAAACGCCTTCTTCTGCTTCTCAAGCTCCGACTCTGGATTGATGAACCGATCCATGTAGTCTTTGGCCTGGAACCTGTCCGGATGAAACTCGCCATCATCCAGCGTGTGCGCTGGAGCCTTGGACTCGCCGCGTTTTACAAACATCGAATGGGGATCAATCAGGTGTTCGAGAGAGTGACAGAGGTCTAAGAACTTCTCGACGGCATCCTGCCCGCGCCGATCGATATGCCGCCGCACACGCGTGCTGTGGTTCGCCATTTCATCCATCATCTTGCGGTTTGTGCGGCTGAACCAGTGGTTATGCGTAAAGAAATCCGCGTGGCCGTAGACATGGGCCATCACCAGTTTCTGATCTGTGGTGCTGTTGCTTTCCTGCAAGTACGCATAACACGGATTGGTATTGACAACCATCTCGTAAATGCGGCCCAACCCATACGCATCGCGTTTGGAGAGCTTGTCATATTCCATGCCCCAGCGCCAATGCGGATAGCGAGTCGGAAATCCGCCATACGCTGCGATCTGATTCATCGTTTCAAAATCAAGCTTCTCAAAAACCACATCACAGAAGTCCAGGCCATACTCGCGGGCCTTGTCCTGAATGCGACGCATGTGATCCCGAAGGTCCTGCGGCAGGTCTGTTGAAGTCCGAAGAGCCATGTCCGTTTTATCGGCCATTGTCATATGACTATTCGTCGCAACCGCCCGAAAGTTCTGCTATTCCAACAACGTCTCAGGCGAGTTATTCGGGACGTTGTCAAGTTGGCTCAGGTAAACGCGTTCACCGCAAATCCGACGACAACATCCGCAACCGTAAGAATCGCTATCCACACAATCGTCTTCGCAGCGCCCTGGAACTTCCGTGAGACCTTCACCGCCTTCAGTTGACGCAGAGCGACGATACAAAGCACTCCGATCGCAACGTCAAACACCACATTGATACCCATCCGAAGATACCAACTGCTGCCAAGGGAACCCAACGCGCCCGGAAACGAGTAGTAGGAGAGACTCTGCCATATCCAATAAGCCAACACCAAAAGCGAGCGAGTCCCAATCGCCAGAAGCACATAACGCAGGGCCGTCACCAGCACATCCGATGATCCAGCGTGCAACGACAATCTGATCTCGTCTCCGCACTCTGGACAACACGGCTGCGAACAACCGCGCAGCGAGTACCCACACGTCGGACACGCCGCATCATTCTGCGCCAGAAACTGAACAACCTGCGTTGGATCGCCGCTCATGACATTACTCTATCATGCGGCGTGCCACCGGCACTCTTGCCGGTGTGCCTTTTTCTTTTCCCGGCCCCCATCCGTGAACTTTCAAATCTCAATTCTTGCCGGTGTGTGGTCCTTCTCGCTCTTACACCACCAAATTCACCATCTTCCCCGGCACCACAATCACCTTCTTCGGCGCCTTGCCCGCCAGGAATTTCACAACATCTTCGTGCGCCAGCGCTGCGGCCTCAATGACCTTGACATCCGCATTCGCCTCTACCGTAATCCGCGCACGCACCTTTCCGCCCGCCATAATCGGCAACTCAATCTCCTTGTCAATCGTCAAAGCCTCATCATGCGCCGGGAACGAGTGATTCAAAAGCGTGCCCGATTCCCCCTGACCCGCCGCCACAACCACTTTGTCCCACAATTCATCAGCAATATGCGGCACAAGTGGCGACAACATCACAATCAACGGCTTGGCAATCTCCATCGGTACCGCGGGCAACGACCCCAGCGCATTATTGAACTCAATCAACTTGCTGATCGCAGTGTTAAATCCAAGCGTCTCAATATCTTTCCGCACACCCTTAATCGTCTTGTGCAACAACTTGCGAGTAGCCTCGTCCGCAGGCGTCATCACAACGCGAGACAACCCCGTCTGCTCATCCAGCAAATGCCGCCAGATACGCTGCAAAAACCGGAAACACCCGACGATATCACGCGGGTTCCACGGCTTGCTCGCTTCCAAAGGCCCCATATACATCTCATACAGGCGGCACGTATCCGCGCCAAACTCCGCGATCACATCATCAGGATTGACCACATTCTTGTACCGCTTACTCATCTTGGTCACAGTCGGAGTCACGGCCTTGCCGGTCGCAATCTCAATGTACGACCCCTCGCTCACCTGCTTCACTTCATCAACCGCCACAATCGACTTATCTTCGCGGCTGTACGCATAGCTGGTAATCAACCCTTGATGGAACAACCGGTGAAACGGTTCTTTCCCCGGGCAATGCCCAAGATCAAACAGCACGTTCACCCAGAAACGCGAATACAGCAAGTGTCCGACGGCGTGCTCCGCGCCACCAAGATACATGTCGACGCCAGAACGCTCGCCCTCACCCATCCAATATCGCAATGCTTCTTCGCTCGCGAGCCTTTGAAAATTCTTCGGGTCGCAATAACGCAACATATACCACGACGATCCCGCCGAGCCAGGCATCGTGTTGCACTCGCGCGTCACCGGCGTCTTGGGGTCGAGCATTGCAGGATCAACACCTGCTTCGCCCGCCGTTGTCCGCGCCCACTCCTTCGCCTTCGCCAACAGTGGCATCGGATCCATGCTCTCAACAGGCGCATAGTCCGCCAACTCCGGCAATTTCACAGGCAACGCGGCCTCACTCACCGGGAACGCGCGGCCGTCATCCGTAAACACCATCGGGAATGGCTCGCCCCAGTACCGC
>SXOY01000317.1 GCA_005776545.1 Planctomycetia bacterium
GCTTTCGCGAATCACACGCTCAACCAGTTCAGGAAGAGTCGCGGGCACGCTCGCGCCCATGAACGATCCATCGCCAGTCCAGTCATCAAGCGTTGCCAGGAATTTCGCAATAGAACCCACTGCGCGAGGCGAAAGTCCACCGACTTCCTTCGCACGCCGCAGCCCCTCCATCGCGCTCATGCCATTTCCGGCGGCCCACGTTTCAACGCGATCCATCGATGTATCGCCAATGCCGCGAGCCGGCGTGTTGATAATCCGCAGCAGCGAGACCGAATCCGCTGGATTGGCAATGGTCCGAAGGTACGAAATCACATTCTTCACTTCTTCGCGATCAAAGAACGCCGTGCCGCGTGCGATCACGTATGGCAAACCAGCAGTGCGCAACGCATCTTCCATCACGCGCGACAGCGAATTTGTGCGATAGAAAATCGCCATGTCTTTGTAAGCAATTCCCTCAACATCGCCTTTGGACTCATGCAACCGTTTCATCCAGTCTGTCACTAATTGAGCTTCATGCCGCTCCTCGCGGCAAAGGCTGACCTGAATCTTTTCGCCGCCCTGGCGTGCTGTAAACAATGGCTTATCTTTGCGGCGTTTGTTGATTTTGATGAGCATATCAGCAGCTTGCAGAATCGGTGCGGAAGATCGGAAGTTCTCACCCAGTTTGATTACACGTGCCCCCGGATAGTGCGTCTCAAAATCCAGGATGTTGGCAATATCCGCTCCTCGCCATCCATAAATTGCCTGATCGGGATCACCGACCACGCAGATGTTTGGCGACCCCTCGCCAGCGAGCAAACTGGCGATTACGAACTGCGCTTTGTTGGTGTCCTGATATTCATCAACCAGCAAGTACTTCCAGCGGTCCTGACATTCCTGCCGCACACCGTGGTTGTTTTTGAGTGCTTTTGCAGTCAGCACCAGCAGGTCGTCAAAGTCTACAGCGTTAGACTCTTTCAACGCCTTCTGGTAGCTCGCATAAATCTTCGCGAGCGTCTTGCTGTAAAAGTCGTTCGCCTGCATCGCAAACTGTTCAGCGTCAATCAAGTCATTCTTCGCGGTACTGATCGCACTTAGCACACTCCGCGGCGGCCAATTCGTCGTCGAAAGATCCAGTGCTTCAAGTGTCTTCTTGAGCAGGCTCGACTGATCAGATGTGTCATAAATCGTGAAGTCAGGTTTTAGGCCCGCATCAACAGCAAACTTGCGGAGCAATCGTGCGCAGAGGGAGTGAAAGGTGGTGACGGTCAAGCCGCGGATTGCACGAGGGTCGGCTTCGAGCAGGTGATTGGCACGTTCACGCATTTCACCGGCGGCTTTGTTGGTAAAGGTGACTGCGAGGATTTGCCAGGGTTTTACGCCGCGGGCGATGAGAGAGGCGATGCGGCGGGTGATCACGCGGGTTTTGCCTGAGCCTGCTGCGGCAAGGACGAGCAGTGGCCCTTCCATGTGCAAAACCGCCTCGCGTTGCGGCGGGGTGAGGTCAGAAAGTAAGGTATCCGGAACAACTGCATCCATGCGACAGGAGGATATGGTGGCAAGCGACTTAGGCCCGTGTAATCAACGTAATTCCCTCGGGTAATGCCTCAGAAACTTTCTGAATCACATCGCCCTGCACGCGTCGGGCAAAGACAGAGCGGCGAGACTTACCCATGATGACTGTGTCACAGCCATAGGTGACCGTGTAGTCGAGAATCTCCGTGGATGCTTCATCAGCCGTGACGTAGATTGGGAAGAGGGGGACTTTAGCTTCGCGAGCAAGGACTGCGGCGGCTCCCAGCGCGGCCTGAGCTTCTGGATCGTTTTCAATCTGCGGCACCTTAGAGGCACCCATGTCCATGACTCGCAGGGTGCGGACGAAGATCGCAAACAGTGTGGCGTTGCGTTCTTTTGCCATGGCGACTGCATATTCGACCTGATCGCGACCGCGGGCGGCAAGCATGATTTTGGGCTTTGTGGGATCGAGCTTGATGGCGGCCTGCCGCAGTTCGGCGAGCCAGCCAATTTCTGGTTCAGGCACGGGCGCGCCGTGCGGAGCGGCGACCTGCCGCGCTACGACACGCAGACCCAGGACGGCGGCGATGAGAATTCCTGCGAAGATTGCGGCTTCGTGTTTGGTAAGCCCGATCGTGATCCAGATGCTGCCCATGATAACAGTGAGGATCGCCATACCAACGCGTTCCCACATTGCAAGTTTGATCTTGCGGCTGATGGCGCAGCACGCCACGTTCAACGCGATTGCGCCGCATACACCGATGGCATATAGGTGCGACAAGTCTTCGATATCGCGGACAAAGAACACGATGATCGAAGGCAGGATGCACGATGAAATCAGGCCGATCCAGGGGACGCCGGAGTAGTTGAGTCGAGTAAGAGGGCGGGGCAGTTCGTTGTCTTGCGCGAGCGCGTATTTCACGCTGACCATTGCCATGATCGCGGTGTTGGCGGCGGACATCAGCAGCAATCCAAAAACGATTGCGGCGGTTTTTCCGAGGAAATACCCAGCGCTTTCGCCGAGCCAATGTTGACCCGCTTCGACTGCCAAGACTTTCATTGCGGCGTTTTTTACTTCTTCATCGGTGAAGTGGAAGTTGCTGAGAGTACCTGCGGCGGCCATTGCTTTGACGCCGACGAGGGCAATCCCGAAGACGAGGTTCAGAATTGCAACTTCGGCGAGGACCGGCCAGATGGTTTTCTTGGCGGTTTTGAGCACCGGCTCTTTCATGAGACCGGTCATGTTGGCGACGGCTTCGACCCCTGAAAGGGCAAGAACGATTCCGGTGAAGCTGATCCATTGTGTTCGCAGCGGAGTCGTGCGATCGAGCTGGATATTGCGAAGACCTTCTGGAATAAATGGAGAGGCGAGCAATGCAATGAGTGCTGAGAACGCGATGGCTGCTATAGCAATGATCAGCGCAAAACGTCCAGCAACTCGCGCGCCCAGCCAGTTGATTACACCCAGCACCGCAATTGTGGAGATGCAGGCAATGACAACGTTGATCTTGTTTTCGCCTTCGGGAAGGCCGAAATAATGGAAGGCATCCACGAGCGAAATCGCGGCGGTGATGATGTAATCGCCAAGAAGCAGAGTTGCGCCGATCACAGCGATAAGGGGGTGCACGGTGCGAGCTGCAGCGTAGACGCCGCCGCCGTTGGGGAACACGCGGCAGATGATGGTGTAGGCCCAGGCAACACAGGCCATGAGAATCGAGAGCATTCCCAGATAGACGATCGAGCCGCTACCCATCGATGCAAAGGCGAGACCAAGTACATAGAGGCGACTGGTTCCCCAGTCTCCAAAAAGTAATGGTCCAGCGTGAATCCAATCTAGGTTGCGGGGACGACTTTCGGCGATCAACATCGAGAAGGTGCTCGGGAGGGTCCGATTGCCCGGTGCGGGGTGACGGCCTCGAAGGCGTGGCACCAGTGTACGGATGGCTTTTCGCTAGTCCAGCACCGGCAGTATTATTAGGTATTTATTAGGATATATGGACAAGAAAAAGGCCTCCCACGGATGTGGAAGGCCTTTGCGGGACCGAAGGAATCAGTTGGACTTGAGTTTTGCGTTTCCGATCATCATTCCGTAGAACGAGCGGTAAACGAAGAAAGCGGAGACAAGGAAGAAGATCACGGCGAGGGTGTGGGTGAAGCCGATGCCCTGGCTCTGTTTCAAGCTGATTGCAAGTTCAACGGCGAGAAGACCGAAGAGTGTGCAGAACTTGATGACAGGGTTCATAGCGACTGAAGAAGTGTCCTTGTATGGATCACCGACGGTGTCACCAACAACGGTTGCTGCGTGAAGGTCTGAGCCTTTGCCGCGACCAGAATACTTGTAGATCGAATCGGTCTCTAC
>SXOY01000318.1 GCA_005776545.1 Planctomycetia bacterium
CTCCGTACCATCATCGGGTATTACCGGCATATGCGGAAAGATGCACGCTCTCACGCGCTCCTCAATGCGATCGCCGAAGAGCTCGATAGAAATGGAGTTGCACTTCTGGATTCAACTGCGCCTATCAGCGAAGAGCTTTCGACGCCCGGCGTTATGACTCGCCGCCAGCCCACCGCGATGCAGCGAGCCGATTTTGAATTCGCATGGCCCATGCTGATGCAGATCATGCGGCTGGATATTGGGCAGGCCGTGGCGGTGCGCGAGCGAGACATCATTGCAGTTGAAGCCGTTGAGGGTACAGATCGAATGATCCAGCGCGCGGGTCAACTTTGTCGCGCGAAGGGATGGACTTTGTGCAAGGGCTCGCGGCCCGGGCATGACAGGCGGTCAGATGTTCCGACTATTGGAGTGCGCACGATTGAGAACCTGCACGCGGCGGGCGCGGGGTGTCTCGCGCTGGCGGCGGGTGATTGCATCATGATTGACAAGAAACGCGTGATTGACGCGGCGGATGCGCTCAACGTCGCGATTGTGGGAATTCCCACAGCTTTTGGATGATTGCTTTGCAAGGTGAACCTCCAACTTTTGTGTCGCGTGGGGGTTTGAAGTTGCATCATGCGCTGCATGAGTTTGCGATTTCGCCAGTTGGGTTTGTGTGCGCGGATCTTGGATGCTCAACTGGTGGATTTACAGATTGCCTGCTGCAAGCGGGCGCAGCACAGGTGCACAGCGTTGACACTGCGTATGGAGAACTGGCCTGGAAACTGCGACAGGACGCGCGGGTGGTTGTGACTGAGCGGACCAATGCGTTGTTTGCGGTGCCGCCAGATAGCGGCGTCGATCTTGTGGTGGTTGATCTCGGGTGGACAACGCAGAGGAGATTGATTCCGGCTGCGTTGAAATGGTTGAGGGACGGCGGCAGGATTATCACCCTGATCAAGCCGCATTATGAGGCGAAGGAATATGGAATTGAACTGGGGCCAAAGGGCGTGATTGACGATTTGGTGGCGAAGGACATAACCGATCGGGTTGTCGCGGAGTTTCCAGCGCTGGGGGTAACGCTTCAGGGGCTTACTGTTTCACCGATTCGTGGTGGCAAGGAAAAATCTACGGGAAATGCGGAATGGTTGGCGCTGCTTTCGCCGCTGAAATCTGGTATATTGGCGACATGAACAGTGCGGCTACCTCCAATTCCGGACTCAGGACTCGCGGGGTTTCCTTTGTAATGCTTGGCCCAATGTACCTCTCAAGCGTGGTGGCGCTTCTCGGGGTTATCGCGATCATGGTTTTCATCGTTCCCAAATTCCAGGCGATTATCACAGATTTTAATCTTCAACTGACACCAGCGCAAGCTGCGTTCTTTTCGATTTCGGACACCATGCGAGGAACAGGTGGAAAGTCAGGGTTGTGGGTTTTTGCAGTCCCAACGATTTTAGTAATTGAGATCCTGATCGCTATTCTGTCGCTAAAGCCCGCAACACAAAGCGCGGGTCGCCTACTTGTCATGATGATATTTCTGGTTTCCGTTGGGCTGGTGGCGTACACAATCTACGCGTGCTATTCGTCGCTGATCACTCTGATTGAGAATCTGGCGACCAATGCGCCGGGCACGATCTAGCGGTACTCACATCAGCGCGGGTTCTTGCTTCTTTTTCCAGGATGGGGTCTTGCCGCCGCCGCGGGGATGCAGGAGTTTCCAGACTCGTGTAGAGAGGTCATCGAGACCTTGACGGGTTGCGCCGGAAATGACCAAGACATCTTTCTTGGGATCGAGCTTGAGCTTTGTGCAGATCGCCGCGACTTGTTTCTTGAGCAACTTGGCATCGGGAACCAAGTCAGCTTTGTTCAAGACAACCAGTTCTTCCTTTGCATCCAACTGTTTGGAATATTTTTTCAATTCCTTGCGGATGGTCTTGTAGTTTTTGACTGGATCTGAGTCATCCTGCGGCACAAGGTCGAGCAAATGGACGATGACACGCGTGCGTTCAACGTGACGCAGAAAATCGAGGCCGAGACCAGCGCCGGTGCTTGCGCCTTCGATGAGGCCCGGAATATCGGCGATGACAAAGCGTTTGCCATTTTCCAATTCGCTGATGCCAAGTTGGGGCGCGAGCGTTGTGAATGGGTAGTTGGCGATCTTCGGATTCGCACGCGTCATTGCTTTGAGCAATGTGCTCTTGCCCGCGTTGGGCTTCCCGACGAGGCCGACATCGGCGATGAGTTTGAGTTCGAGACGAACGTGGTATTCCTTGCCTTCTTCACCTGGCTCAGCGCTGCGCGGCGATTGATTGGTTGAAGTCTTGAAGTGTTCGTTACCAAAGCCACCCTCGCCGCCTTTGCAAAGGATGATGCGGTCACCAGATTTGAGATCGGCGAGAAGTTCGCCGGTCTTGGATTCAAAGACCTGGGTTCCTGCGGGGAGCTTCACGATTTCATCGGGAGCATCACCACCGGTACATTGCTTGCGACCACCTTGCTCGCCATCTTTGGCCTTGACCATGAGGCGGCCGCGGTAGTCGTAGAGCGTGCCCATACCGTCTTCGCAGACGAGGACGATGTCGCCGCCTTTGCCGCCGTTGCCGCCATTAGGGCCGCCTTTGTTGATGCGTGCTTCCCTTCGGAAAGAAACGCACCCGTTACCACCCTTGCCAGCTTTGAGTTTGAGTTCTGCGCGATCTACGAACATGCACAAGAATAGGTCTATCCATTTGCAAATGCTGAGTTTTCAGCGAAAACCGCATATTTCATGTACAGAACCCTCCTGTTCGATACAAATGTGTCGCTCTGGACAATACAGGCACTAGGCATCAGGCATGAGGGAATACCAATGCCAATACCATTCAATAGACTGCTTCGGGGAAATAAAACTGTTTGGCGTTCTCAGGCGTGATCAATTCCACATCGATCAGCAAGTGGCGCGGCATGAACTCCATGACCTTTGCTTTTTTGCCATCACGCAGAACGCCGACAGCCGTGTGAATGCCAGCAGCGATCATTGAAGGTGAATAGGTGATATCTGCGGGGATGAGCGGGTCTTTGTCCATGACCATTTTGACGACATCTTTCATGCCTGCGCCAGGGAATACAAACATGCTCTTTTCGCGGCCAGATTCCTTGATTGCCTTGATTGCGCCGAGGGCCACATCGTCATCGCCGGCCCAGACACAGTCGATCTTGGGGAAGCGAGTGAGGAAGTTTTCCATCACTTCCAAACCCTTTTGGCGATTCCAGTTGGCGGGTTGCTGTGCGAGGACTTTGATGTCGGGGTACTGCTTGAAAACTTCCATGCCGCCGTTGACGCGATCGGTGTCAACCGTACACGGAATGCCCGACAAGATCACGACGTTGCCTTTGCCGTTGAGGCGCTTGGCGATGAATTCAGCGCTTTTGCGGCCAAAGGCCTTGTTGTCGCCTTCGAGGAAGATGTCGGCGATGCCTGGCTCGGTGAATCCGCGATCGACGTTGACGATGAAGACGCCTGCGTTATGCGCTTTCTTGGCAACGGCAGTGACTGGCGCGGATTCTGTTGCGAGAATCACAAGACCATCGATTCCTTTGACGAGCATGTCTTCGACATCGGCAATCTGTTTTTCGGGCTTGTCGGCGGTGGTCAAGGTCCATTCGATTTCGGGATACAGGTCCATGGCGCGTTTGGCCCACCAGCC
>SXOY01000027.1 GCA_005776545.1 Planctomycetia bacterium
CAAAATCAAAAGATGCTCACATGCTCACCTAAAAAGTGAGCACCTTTGAAAAAAGTGAGCGCCTTTCGTTTCTGACTCAATAAGTGGCATCCGGCTCACAGCCGGTGTCCCCGCTCCCGCTCTCTGCTCCCCGCTCCTGAAGTTGCGTGCGCGCGTGTGAGCCAAGATATTGACTCCAAAAGAACCCACCGGCTGTGAGCCGGTGCCACTTGGGTCGGCGTTGAGGTCGCGAGTGCTGGCAGGCAATTGTCGAGCGGTAATTTGGTACAATCTCAACCTGGGCTTGCAGACCATCACGCCAAAGAGGAACCAAGAGGAGAATCCAATGCCAACGACGAAACCAAAGACCAAAACCGCCGCAAAGAAACCAGCAAAAGCTCCTGCCGCACGCATGAGCTTTCAGGAAGTGATGACCGCCCTGGAAAAGGCCGGTTCGGCACAAACCAAAAAGACCTATCTGCGGCACGGCGCAACCGAGCCCATGTTCGGCGTCAGCTTTGCCACGCTCAAAGTACTCTACAAGAAAATCAAAGTTGATCAGGAGCTGGCGGAGAAATTGTGGGATACCGGAAACTTTGATGCGCTCAACCTGGCGGTCAAGATCGCTGACCCTGCGAACATCTCGGCCAAGGAGCTTGACCGCTGGGCGGCGACCCAGACCGCACGCATGTGTGGCGGCTATGTCGCACACTTAACAGCCGAAAGCCCGCACGCTCGCGCCAAGGCTGACAAGTGGCTCAAGGCCAAAGATGCTCCGACGCGGTTCGCCGCGTGGTCGCTGGTCGCCGCGATGGCGCTGATTGATGAGGCAACCGAGGATTCGTGGTTTACTGATCGGCTTGCGCAGATCGAAAAAGAAATTGAGGCAGCATCGAACACGCAGAAGTATGCGATGAACAGCTGCATCATTGCCATTGGTTGCCACAATGCTGCGCTGCGGAAGGCGGCGCTGGCGACTGCCAAGCGATTAGGCGTTGTTGAAGTTGATCATGGAGATACTGATTGCAAGACGCCGCTAGCTTCGGACTCGATTGAAAAGGCGTGGGCGCGGTCGAAGGCTGGAGGGTTTGAGAGTCCGGCTGCCGCGGAAAGGGCGCGGGAGTCGATGAGGACGAGGTGCTGATATCTCCCCAACTACCAGTTATTACTGTCGGGCATCAGGTATGTGACGTTGATCAAATCAGGAGGATTCCATGATTCGCAGTTTGTTCATTACGCTCGTATTCATATTCGCCGGAACGATGTTCGCCTCGACCGTCCGCGCCAGCGATGACCTGCCGCCGGTGTTTGATACACGGCCGTATGCGGAGGCGAAGAAAGCGGCTCAAACTGAAAAGAAGTGGTTTATCGTAAAGGGAACGGCGGTGTGGTGCGGTCCGTGCAAGCAGATGGACAAGACCACGTGGCGCGATGAGAAAGTTGTCGAGTGGATGAAGAAAAACGCAATCGTGGTTGCGCTCGATGTGGACAAGGAACAGGAAATCGCCAAAGAACTCGATATGCCGGCGATACCCACCATGGTCGCCTTCAAAGAAGGAGGCACAGAGTTTGATCGTGTGGTCGGCTATAAGTCGCCGGACGCGATGCTGGGATGGGTGGAAGGAATTGCCAAGGGAGAGAAATCGATTGAAGCGGTGAAGAAACGCGCCAAAGCTCCCGCGGCGAAAGGCGGTGACATGCAGGCGCGACTCGACCTTGCTCGCGCTTTGTCTGATGATGGTGAACCTGTTAAAGCGGCGGATGAATATGCCTGGCTGTGGAAAAACATGCTGCAACACGATCCAGCAATGGTGGGTGTACGAGTGTCGTTCATGGCTGGCGACATGGAACGGCTTGCGAAACAGAACAAAGATGCACGCGCGAAGTTCGTGTCGCTGCGCGACGAAACCGGCAAACGGCTCGAGGGCGAAAAGATCGCCGCGGAGGACTTCGCTGACTGGGTGATCTTGAACAACCGCGTCCTGAACGATAGTGATGCGACATTAAAACTGGTTGATCGCGTGAAAGACCAGCCCAGATGGCAGCCGCTCATGGAACGTATGAGCCGTGAACTGTCAGAGATGTTCATTAACCTTCATCGATGGGCAGATGCTGGACGCCTCTTGCAGGATCCGCTGGCGAAACTCGATTTTGAATGGCAAATCACAAAGATGGGAAGAGGTCAGGCCCCCAAGGAGATTGATGAACAGACTCGCAAGATGCTCGAAGATATTTCCAATAAATCGTTCCGCAAGAATTCATCTCAGCAGTTTGCAGCACTGCTCGCGGCAGGCCGCGATGAACTGGCTGACAAATTTGCGGCAAAGGCACGGGAGTATGACCCATCCATCGAAATGCTGAAAGGATTGATCGAAACCGCGCTTGAAGCCGAGCAGCCGCGGCCAGCACATAAGGAATGGATTGAAGCGGCGAAAGACGAGACGTTGAAAAAACTCGCAACACGAGTTGAGAAGGCAATGGAGAAGAAGCAACAAGCGAAGTAAGAGCCAATCCAGTAAGAGAGTATTTCTGGGGCTGCCGCCCATTCAGGGAGTTCGAAGCCGCCAAATACCTCGAAAACTCGCTATTCCAAAAGTGGACAAACGGGATTTGGTTGGTACACTTCCTTCCCCCCAGTCCGGGCGATTTGGGGAACTGATCGATCTTGAGGGACGAACAGATTGGCCCGGCACCGACAAGACTGACACTGCGTGTTTGCGCTGTCCAGGATTGCTTCGAACAACTTGAAAGGCAGATAGACCAATGGCAGAGAACAACCAAGGACAGCAGCAGATCCAACTCCAAATCGACGAGTCGAAGATGCATACGACCTATGCCAACACGATTCGCACTTCGACCACCCCTGATGAAGTCGTCATGGACTTCGGCATGAACCTTCCTATGCCGCAGCAGCCCAATCAACAGCAGGCCATGCTGTTCAGCGTGGGCAGCCGCGTTGTCATGAACTGGGGCGGCGCCAAGCGCCTCGCGATCAGCCTTGCACAGGTTGTTCGTCAGTATGAAGAACGCAACGGCGAGATTCAGGTCAACGCTGGTCAGCGCCCCGCTGGCAGCGGAGCTCCCAAGCTCGTGAACTGAGTTTGGCTCGATAGACATCTCGAGACAATCACTCAGGCCCGCAGCGATGCGGGCCTGTTACATTAAGGGTGTTGAGGTTGAACGTGTCGCTGTCGATCTGACAGGCACTAGGCATTAGGACCTAGGCACTAGGAAAGGCAGCGGCAAAGCATGTGTTTCGGTTTTCCCTAATGCCTAGTGCCAAGTGCCTAGTGCCTCTTGGAGACTGATGTGAAGAAACGGGTTGTAATCGTCGGGGCTGGTGGGTATAGCGGCGCAGAGCTTGCTGAGGTTTTCTTGCGCCATCCGCAGGCTGAAATCGTTGGTCTGTTTGGCTCTGCCCGGCGCGAGAAAGATGGCAAGGTTCAGCGCATGGATGAAGTCTTCCCGCGATTCCGCGGCAGGCTCACTCTGCCTCTCGCTCCCTATGAACTTGAAGCGTGTGCAGTGCTGAAGCCTGATGCGGTGTTTTTAGGGACGCCCAACGAAGTCAGCTTGGAACTCGCGCCCCCACTACGTGCGGCGGGTGCTGGGGGGATCACGGTCTTTGATCTCTCTGGCGCGTTCCGATTGAAAGATGCCGCGATGTATCCAAAGTTTTATGGGTTCGAACACACGGCAAAGGACTTGCTGGCACTTGCGGTGTATGGGCAGCCTGAGACCAATCGTGCTGCGATCAAGACTGCCGACATGGTTGCGGTTCCTGGGTGCTATCCCACGAGCGCGATTCTGGCGGTTGCGCCGTTTGCACGTGCCGGCGCGATTCGTGCGGGGACGCGAGTGATTATCGACTCGATCAGCGGCGTGTCTGGCGCTGGACGGTCCGCCGCAGTGAAGAGCCTTTTCTGCGAAGTGAGTGTTCAGGCGTACAACGTTTTGGCACATCGGCACAATCCGGAGATCGATGCGTTTAGTGGAGCGCGGACGTTGTTTACGCCGCAGATTGGGCCGTTTGATCGTGGGATTGTTTCGACGGTGCATGTGGATATTGCGCCGGGATGGGACGAGGCTCGCGTGCGTGAGCTGTTTGATGTTGCGTATCGCGATGAACCGTTTGTGCGAGTGTTGAGCAAGGGAACGTGGCCGGCGGCGGCGGATGTCCGCGGCACGAACTTCTGTGATATCGCTCTGGCGTTTGATGCGCCTGAGGGGCATGTGATCTTGAGCAGCGCGATTGATAATTTGGTGAAGGGGGCATCGGGTCAGGCGGTGCAGTGTTTCAATATCCGCTTTGGGTTTGATGAGGCGATGGGGATGGTTTCGAAAGCGGGAACAGCATGAGCGGGCCGCTGATTATCAAGATTGGTGGGCGAGCGCTAGAAGAGCAGACCGCGCGCGATGAGCTTTGGAAGGTGATTCTGGAACTTCACGAGCGACACGGCGTGGTGCTGATGCACGGCGGCGGTGCGGCGGTAGATCGCCAGCTTGCCAGGCTCGGGCTGCTGAGCGAGAAACGGGATGGGATTCGGATTACGCCGCCGGAGCATGTGGAGCAGATTGTGGGTGTGCTCGCGGGCGTGATGAATAAAGGGTTGGTCGGCGCAGTCAATCGCTGCGGCGGGCGCGCGGTTGGCTTGTGCCTAGGTGATGGGAAGATCGCGACAACGGGCAAGACGAAGCGGTTTTCGTTTGATGCTGGGCGCGTTGGAGAAGTAACCGCGACCGATGATTCGTTGCTGAAGACGTTGCTGGCCGCGAAGTTTCTGCCCGTGGTGAGTTCGATTGGGATTGATGATGTTGGCGATTTCCTGAATGTGAACGCGGATGATGCGGCAACGGGGCTTGCGCGAAGGATCGGCGCGAGTGCGTTGATTCTGCTTACGGATGTTGCGGGGATTAAGGGCGCGCGAGGAATTGAGTCGCAGCTCTCGCACTCGCAGATTGAGGCGATGATTGCGGATGGCACGATCTCTGGCGGCATGGTGGTGAAAGCACGAACCGCAGCGGAGACAGCGAAGGAAGCCGGCATCGCGGTGGTGATCATTTCGGGTGAATCGGCAGAGCCGCTGAAACTGTGGGCACAAGGTAACGAAGTAGGAACGCGGGTTATACCGTAATTAGGAAGGCAAAGACGATGGCGAAGGTTAAGAGTTCAAAGTCGACGGGGACGAGCATGCTGAAGGGCGCGGACTTGTTGACGCTGGCGAGTGTGACGCCCAAGTGCGTGCAGGAATTGACCAAGCTTGCACTGAAGATTAAGAAGTCGCCGAGGCTGTATAAGACGGTGCTTGAGGATCGCAGTTGCATTCTGCTGTTTGAGAAGCCTTCGCTGCGCACACGATTGAGCTTTGAGGTTGGGATTAACAAGCTGGGCGGGCAGTGCATCTATATGGATCACAGTCAGCAGCGACTGGGCCAACGCGAAAGCGTGCATGATTATGCGAAGAACCTAGAGCGATGGATCGATTGCATCATCCCGCGCGTGTTTGAGCACCAGACGCTGGTGAAGATGGCAGCGGCATCGAGCGTGCCGGTAATCAATGCGTTGTGCGACAAACACCACCCGTGTCAGGCGCTGGCCGATGTGCTCACGTTGACTGAGCACTTTGGAAATCTCAAGGGTCTAACAGTCGCGTATGTGGGCGATGGAAACAACGTGTGCCACTCGCTGATGCACGCGACGGTGATGAGCGGTGCGAACATTGTCGCAATTACGCCTAAGGGCTTTGAACCCGCCGCTGAGTTTGTCCAAGAAGCACAGGTGCTAGCGGCGGGAACCGGCGCGACCGTGACTGTTACCAATGATCTGAAGCGTGCCGCGGGAGCTGATGCAATTTACACCGATGTCTGGGCATCGATGGGGAC
>SXOY01000319.1 GCA_005776545.1 Planctomycetia bacterium
GAAAAGCTCATCACCACCATCGCCGCCGACAGCAACTGTCGAGACCTTTCGGGCCGCGCGGCTGACCCACATAGATGGAAGCAATGAACTGTCACCAAACGGAAGACCCAGTTGTTGAATCAGATTGACCACGTCCTCTGCGGGATTGCCATCGCACGGACGTACCATGTGAGAAATGCGTAGAAATGCAGCCGTCTCCTTTGCCTGTTCAGTTTCATCAAACGCGGGATCAGGCATTTGCACCGTGTAGGCAGTGAGATCAGGTTGTTGTTCCGCCGCGTACTTACAGACAAGCGCTGAATCCAATCCGCCGCTGAGGAAAAAACCCATCGGAACATCCGACTCAAGCCGGCTGTGCACTGCGTCGCGAAGAAGTTGATCAACTTGGTCCGCACTGAGAATCCTTCGGGGATGCGAGACAATCTCGGCACGAGCGTTGTTCGCGGTCTCCTGTTCGGTTTCTTCGGGATTGCTGAGATCCAGAATGGTGCCGGGCCGAACTTCATTGATGTGCCGATACGGTGTCCGGTGCCCCCAACCAAACTTGACCCATTCCGTAAGAATATTTGGGTCAAGCGGGGATTCGTCGTTGTTAAGAGCTTTGTAGAGTCTGACAAGTGCTGGAACCGTGCTCGCAAACGCGCGAATAAGAACGCCGTCTCGACGCTCCAGAGTTGCCCAATAAAGCGGCTTCTCTCCAAAAGTGTCGCGTGCAAGCATGAGACTTGCATTGGGCCGATCCCACCACGCCGCGGCGTACATTCCATCCACGCGGGAAAACAACCCTGTGCCCCACTGCAGCCAGCCTTGCAACAACGCCTCTGTGTCACTGTGATGTGTTACAAACGTGCGCCCGAGAATCGAAAGTTGCTGACGCAAATCGCGGTGATTGTAAATACAGCCATTAAACGCAATCGCTGAACCGCATGGGGCACGCATGGGTTGCGTGCCATCTGCATGATCAATGATGCTGAGCCGTCGATGAACCATCGCGATATCAATGGTCTGCTTCTGATCGTTCACTATGCGATCGCGAAATCGCCCATGCCCATCTGGTCCGCGATGCTTTATTCCCTCATCAAGAATATCAAGCCACGCCTCCGAGATTGCCTCATGCGGCGGCACCGATGTACTGCTGGAGATGCGAAGGATTCCCGCTATGCCGCACAATTGGGGGATTCTCCGTTAGCTGGCCTTCTTGACGGGAGGGTTGCTGATGAGCAATTCTGCCTGATGCAGATTGAGGAGGTGACGCTCTTCGATGATCATCCAGATGGTGTGAAGAACGCGTGTGACAGCGATGCCGGCGGAAAATGAAATGGCCGTCGATGAAGCAATGGAGAACTGAGCGTGAAGCAAGGCGTGTTGGCCGCCCAGTGCAATGATGTAGAGGATTGGGGAAAGGCAGGCTCGCTGGACTTGAACCCGAGTCGCATCTTTGACAAAGCTCATCTTGGCATAGGCGGGATTGAGTTGAAGATGCACACGCTTGGGCATGTGATTGGCGAGCCAGTGCAATCCGTAGTACACAGCAAGATCAGCCACGAGATCAACGATAAAGGTCAGGCCGCCAACGATGAACTTGGCAGAAAGTCCGGATTGGGCTTCGAGTCGGTCATTGAGGCCCAAGCGGCCAAGGAACAACATAACCACGACAGTGATGCCCACAGCGAGCATGCCCGCGATGATGATGTTGACGTTAACGTTGACGATGCGCCTGGCATACAGACGCGAAAGCCATTCCATATGGGCGAACTGTACTCTCTTGAAATGCACTTCGGCGACAAGTCGCCTCGGCAAAAGCAATCAAAAGGGACATCTCGTCAGTGGGCCTTCACCGCAGCCCGGCCGACGCTGTAATACGCAAAGCCAGCCTCTTTCATGGCAGCCTTTCGATACAGATTGCGGCCATCAAAGATGACCTTGCCCTTCATCACATTTGAGAGCTTGGCGAAATCCGGGCTTTTGAATTCATCCCAGTCGGTCGAAATCACCAAAGCATCCGCATCCTTGGCACACGAGTACATGTCTTCAACAACCTGGACCGCGCCACCAAGTTCAGCGCGGGCGTTGTCGTTAGCGACCGGGTCGTAGGCGATGCAATTTGCCCCGGCGGTGAGGGCCTTAGAAATAAGCGTGAGTGCTGGGGCCTCTCGAATATCGTCTGTACGTGGCTTAAACGCAATACCCCAGAATGCAATGCGCCGACCTCGCAGCGAATCCAGCCCGCCAAAGTGGGTCGTTATCTTGTCAAAGAACCTCGCCCGCTGCTTCTGATTAACGTTGTGTACTGCTTTACTAAGCGTTGCTTCGATTCCCGCCAGTTCACCCATTGATATACATGCCAGCGTGTCTTTGGGGAAGCATGAACCTCCATAGCCCAGCCCGGGATATAGAAACTGACTCCCAATTCGTTTATCGGCGCACATTCCCTCACGCACGCGACCAACATCTGCGCCATAGGCCTCGCACAGATTCGCCATTTCGTTGATAAAACTGATCTTGGTCGCAAGGAAGTTGTTGCTGGCGTACTTCACCATTTCAGCACTGAGCACATCCATCACAAAAATCGGGTGCCCGTTGCGAACAAATGGGTCGTAAAGTGCGCGAAAAAACTCGCCTGTGGATTCGTTTTCAACGCCGCAGACAACGCGATCAGGCCGCATGAAGTCGCCAATCGCATCGCCCTCTTTGAGAAATTCTGGATTGTCTGCAACATGAAACGGAACATCGGGTCCGACCTTGTCA
>SXOY01000320.1 GCA_005776545.1 Planctomycetia bacterium
GCATCAATACACGCAATCAACTTTCAAAGACCCGCTCCCGGTGTGGCTCGAGGAAGGCATCGCCACCACCATGGAAGGTTTCCGCTGGGACGACACGCTTTCTGATGTCCCCATCTTCCTGCCCTGGGCAAATATCGAACGATTCGATATGCTCCGCAACGCCAAAAATTCCAAGAAACTCCTCTCACTCAACCGAATTTTCTCGACCACGCCACAGGAAGAACTTATCGTCAGTCAAGATGGCACGCTGATCTACTACGCGCAGGTCTGGGCGCTCTCGCTCTTTCTTTCCGAAGGTGAAAACGGCAAGTATCGTCCTGGCCTGGAACAGCTTCTCAAAGATGCCTCGACGGGTACAGTCTTCGCCAAAGTCGCGAAAACACTCGGCACCAGGTCTGCCCAATCCTCACTCCTTCGCCGCCGCGGACCAGAGGTTTTCATGACCTATTTCACAAAAGACATCGAGTCCGCTGAGGCCGAATACCAGTCCTTTATCACCCGAATCACCGCAGTCGGTGCCAAAGAAAACATCGTCCGCGGCGAATCTCCACTCCGCTAAAAACAACAACCCCGCTCGTGGAAAGCGGGGTTGCTGCAAATAGAAAGGAATCGTTGGACCGCTTAGATCAGCGGCGCGTGACTAAAGATCAGTTTCAGCGACGACGACGAATCGCGGCCAAGCCACCGAGGCCGATCAAAGCGATCGAACCGGGGGTTGGAATTGTGTAAGCAAGGAAGTGGCCCGAGACTGAGGTCGTGCCCCAACCTGGAGTCGCCATGTCTGCGCGGCTGAGGTGGTCGACGCCTGGATCAGCGCCGCCGCCGGTGGTCAATACGTCAAAGTAAATCGTGCCGTTGCCGGTGAACCCGATCGAAGCGCGGCTGAAAGTAATGATCTGGTGGAAACCAGTCGCGGTCACAGTCATCTGCGTGCCACCGTTGTAGGTTGCATCGATGAGGTTGTTAGAACCATCGTTGTTGCCAGTCATCTGGCGAACTTCGCCGCCGACATCGGCCCAAGTACCAACCCAGTAATTAATCCCTGGGCCGCCCCATGAAACATTGCGACCCCAGCCGTTGCTGGTGTCAGCTCCGGGCGCTCCGGTGTTGATACCGATGCAGTACTTACCCCAGTTGGTGGCATTGACATCGCCAGCAACCAAGACATCGAATGTCATGTGTGTAGCGGTGTGGCTCACATTGACGCTCAAGATATCAAGATGTGCAAATCCATTGTCGAACAAATCGCCTGCCGAATCGGAATACACATCGGCCATCGCCGATGCACCCATCGCAAGCCCTGCAAACAAAGCAACAGTCTTCATGTCTCTCTCCTAAATATCCGAGCAAATGCCCGGCTCTCTTCTCTTTGCGCAGTGACTTCCCGCGCTTTTACAAGTTTAACGACCAATGCCAAACATGCAACAAAAACACGACACTGCCACCAAAATTCTGATTTTTTTGTGCTTTTTTACAGGACCATCCTACGTCCTGTAACATCGTGTTATGCCAAAATCACGTAAAAAACTCACCTTCCAACCGACTTGGCGTTTTTTCCAGAATTGACCTTTTTCGGATCCGGTCGGTTTGGCGGATGCAACATTGGCACCTTCGGAAGCGAAATTTCTTCCTTTGGTGGACTCGGCGGCACCCCCAGATACGTCAGCGACCGCTCCATAATTCGCCGCACAACAGGCCCAGCAGTCAAGCTTCCGTAGTACATGTTCGCCGCAACACGCTTTGGACCCGGATCATCAATCACGACGATGCACACGAGCTTGGGATTTTCCAAGGGTGCACCGGCAATAAAACTCGAGTTGTACTGCCGCTCAAGGTACGCAGGCGTGCTCGCCGGACGACGCTTGCCCTTTGGTGCTGATGGTGGCGAGGCCTTCGCAGTTCCCGACTTGCCAAACATGATGTACTTCCAATCCGTCACATCCTGCTTATGTTGCAATTCGCTTTGTGCGATCTTGGATTCCATGTTCTCGGCAACCTGCCCCATCACCGCGCGCGTGTAGTCTGCCACATCGGGTGGCAGCACGCGATAGATAACGCTCTCAGACTGCCCACCCGATGGATCCTTATCCGCATCAACAAGCCGCAACTTTGGCAACGTCCCCGACAATTCGCCGGGCCGACAGAACGCGCTGAACGCTCGCACCATCTGCACAGGAGTCACACCAATCTCGTGGCCATAGCTCATCGAGACCTGTGAGAATGTTGTCCACTTCGCAAGCGGCGTCAGCAGCCCGTTTGTTTCACCTGGCAGACCCAGCCCGGTCTTCTTTCCAAACCCAAACCGCTCCGCCAAGTCGTGCAACTGCTGGAAGGTCAATCGCTGACCGCCCTGAATCATTCCAATATTGGATGAATTGATAAGCACTTCCGCCCAGGTCATGTCGGGAAGTTCTTTGACATCCTTGATTGGCCGCCCTACCGGCGTAATCCAGCTTCCCCAGTGTGTGTTGAAAACTTCGCTCGGTTGCGCCAACCCAAGTTCTGTCACCGTCGACCAAACAAACGGCTTGAAAGTTGATCCCGGCTCATACACATCTTCTACACAGCGGTTCTTCGCCAGCGCCGGATTCGTATCCGTGCCCGGTCGCTGCTCGGTCAAAAGCCAGCGTTTCCGCGGCAGTTCCGGCCCCTTCTTTCCCTTCTCCCGCGGCAGGCTCGCATCCTCAAATGGAAACGGCACCGCATCCGCCGGCTTGCGAATGAAATCAACCATTCCCAGAATGTCGCCGGTCAGCGGATCAACAACAACACATCGCCCGCCTGCTGCGTCATATTCCTCTACCGCGGTCGTCAGTTCCTGTGTGCAGATCCGCTGAATTTCCAAATCGATTGTCAGTCTCGCATCGCTTCCATGCCGCGGCATGATGACATGCCCGGGTTCAATCCACAGCGGCCTGCCGCCGGAATCTCGCACGAACTTTGTCGTGCCATCGACACCCTTGAGTGTTTTCTCAAGTCGCAACTCTGCGCCCATCATTCCCTTTTCGTCGTACCCGACCAGTCCGACGATCGGAGCAATCTCCACGCCGCCGGGATACTCGCGCCGCTCGTGCTGCTCAAGTCCTACGCCGCGCATGTGCAGTGCTTTGACCGCTTCAGCCTGCTCGTCGTTGAGCAACTTGCCGGGCTTGCCAATCGCAAGATACTTCACGAGTTTGGGCTTCTTGTCGTCTTCAATTGTCGGCACATCCGGCGAATCGTTCAGCCGCAATGCCACCTTCACGATTTCTTTGAAGCCCTTAGGTTTGTTGGCTTCCTTGATCCTCGCTTCTTCATCCAGGATCATCTTGTTCTTTGCAACCGCATCAAGAACGGGCTTTGCCAGGACTTCGC
>SXOY01000321.1 GCA_005776545.1 Planctomycetia bacterium
AGGGCCTTGACCTTGACCATGTCAGCCTTTGCCCCAGCCCCAATGACATCAATCTTCTCAAGCAGGCCGTCATCAATCATGTGCATGAAGTCAATGTTCTCAATAACAATTGTCTGGTATTGCTTCAAACGGTCCGCCAGAATCTGCTTTACTCGATCTTTGTCCGCAGGTTCAGTAATCGTGGGATTCACACGCAATGCCGCCCAGTCGATTGGTTCAGTGAGCACGGGCAAATTGCCATTTGCATCCTTCTTGGCCAATGAGTCGTAAGGGAGGTCGGGCAAAACGACCGCCGCTGGTGCTGGCGGTGGGGTGGGGGTTGCCTTTACAGCACCTGTGTCAAATGGCTTGGTCGGCGGCGGAGGCACAAACTCCTTGGTCGGTGCAACCGGAGCCGAAGGTGGGACGGCGATTTGTGCTTGAGCAAGTGTGCCGCAGCAAAGGAACAGAGCGGTAGCAGTCAAACGAGCGTTCATTCCTACTTCTCCAAAACCCCGCTATTGGGAACGGGGATCAACAATATAAGCCTTTTATCGGCAGGCTAAGGATAGGTCTAGTAAGACTCGCAAACGCCCGCAAAGTTCACTTTCGCCTTTGGCGTCCGCACCAGGTTACACTGGGAGCCACCCTCTTACCAGACGGCCTGTACTTCTGCTATCAAGGAACCCCCGGATGTCGAACACCTATTCCGAACTTCTCACCCTTACACGCCGCGCGGCAACCTTGAATGCCGTTGACCAACTCCTGAACTGGGAGCAGGAAACGTACATGCCGCCGAAGGGAGCGAGCTTTCGAGCTGAGGAACTATCGCTTCTCGCAGAACTCACCCATGAGATGCGGACCCACACCCGTGTCGGTGAATTGCTGACAGCATGCGAGGCCGATCACACGCTCTGCAGCGACGAAAACACGAGCGCCAATCTTCGAGAAATGCGGCGTGACTATTCTCGCGCCACAAAGCTCCCGGTCGAGTTGGTAGCCGAACTTGCAAAAGTCGGCAGTCAGGCGCAGGAGGTTTGGAAAGAAGCACGCAGCAAGAACGACTTCAAGATGTTTGAGCCGTGGTTGGAGAAGATGTTTGTCCTGACTCGTCGCAAAGCGGAGTGCTATGGATGGGGCGTGAATGGCGAGCCATACGACGCATTGCTGGAAGAGTACGAACCGGGCGCAACTGCCAAACAGGTTGAAGCTATCTTCACGCCGCTGCGCTCGCGGCTCGCGGCACTTGTTGCACAATTGAAGTCCGGCGCGAACAAACCTGATGATTCGATTCTCAACACAAAAGTACCAGCGGAAGTACAGCACAAGTTTGGAACCGAAATTCTCACGGCACTGGGTTTTGATTTCAGGTCAGGTCGACTCGACACCACAACTCATCCATTTTGCTCAGGCGTTGGTCCCGGCGACACCCGCCTGACCACGCGTTATCGCGATGAACGGTTCTCTGATGCGCTGTATGGGTCGATGCACGAAGCGGGACATGGCATGTATGAGCAGGGCCTGCCCAAGAACGAGCGGTTTGGACAGCCGCTTGCTGAGGCGATATCACTGGGTATTCATGAGAGCCAGAGTCGCATGTGGGAGAATTTTGTTGGTCGGTCAAAGAGCTTCTGGGTCTGGGCACTTCCGATTGCGAAGCGACATTTCGGCGAGAGCTTCAAGGCTGCAACGGTTGACACTATGTTCCGCGCGGTAAACACCGTTACACCATCTCTTATTCGCGTTGAAGCCGACGAAGCAACGTACAACCTTCACGTCATGGTGCGGTTTGAAATCGAACGAGCCTTGCTCCGCGGCGATCTCAAGGTCAAAGATGTGCCCGGTGAATGGAACAAACGCTATAAAGACTACCTCGGCATTGATGTTCCCACCGACAGCAAGGGCTGCATGCAGGATGTGCATTGGTCATTTGGGCTGATCGGGTATTTCCCTACCTATACGCTGGGCAATCTCTATGCAGCGCAGCTCTGGGAAACGATCAACACTGCGATCCCAACGCTTCATCAGCAGATGGAAAAAGGTGAATTCTCGCCGCTGCTTTCCTGGCTGAATAAGAACGTACATCAGCACGGGCGCAAGTACCTCGCTGGAGACTTGTGCAAAAATGTCACTGGAAAATCTCTCAGTGCTGACCCGCTTTTGCGGCACCTTGAGGGGAAACTCAAACCTGTCTACGGTGTGTGATCTCGGTAGATTCAGAATCGGCCTGTGACACCAAAGTAGAGTCCTGCCAATCCGCCACGCCACGAGTACCGCTCGTTATCGCCGCCGGATCGCACGCTGAGAAACAGATTTCGGTATCCAACGTGGACGCCAACATTGCTCCAGGGTCGCCACGTAAAACATGGTTCGATGTCCCAAGTGATGCTTCGTTGAGTTCCAGGTAAGCCACCGAAGTTGAAACGAAGATCGATGTTAAATGTTTCTACGAGTTCAATTCCGGCACGTGCGCCGACGATTGGTTGAAAGAACACATCATGATTGTCGGCTTCGAATCTCTGTCCCGGGGAAAATGGCGGAAGTTGTGCAGTGGTGTGGCTGAATCGCACATCAGTGTCAATGACTCGGAGGCCCATTGTAAGATCTACATACGGCGCGACTTTGGTTGAGCCAGTGCCAGATTGCTTACCGCGTGCCCGTTCGAAAACTCGGTAGGCGGCTTCTACATCGATATTGTGGAATTGAATCTCAGTATGAATGATGTCTCCTGAAAACAAGAGCATGTCGCCAACGCGCGAGGTTTCGTCTGCAACTCCCAATTCATCAATACTTGTTCCAAAACCGGATGCACCAAAGGACCACGAACCTTGAGTTGGCCGCCAACGAACACGCCCGTAGGGTCCCCACTGGGGATTATCTGCCCCGATCTTTTCGAGTTTGAGGGAGCTTTGTCCAAGTGGAGAACTCAAAGCGTTTGACCCGGGCATTCTCACCTTGCCGCTCGCACCAACGCGGTATGCGGATGCTTCTGCGAGCACGGTCCAACTTGGCATCTTGGCGAGCGATTCTTCCAAGGTCTCATTAGCAGAGGTAGTGGGGTTTTTCTCATTCGCAGCCTGCGGCGACGCAGTCTGCGCGATCACGCACTCAGCACCGCCCAAGTGAGACATGGCAAAGGCGACAATCAAGAACGTGGGGATGCGAGTGGACATTACTTGGACTCCAGGTATCGGTCAGAGCGTATGACGCGCGGGGCGAATATGGTTGTGTGCTTGTCGCTTGTTCTAGCCATCGAAATCTCGAATCCATCAGCCTGGACTCCCGCCTCAAAAGCCCTGCCGGGTGTTGCTATAGGACGGGTCGGTAGCGGCGCAGTAACCGCGCTCGACAAAGAATCAATCGATCCTACCAAGTTGCACGATGACGATGTGCTTCCAGCGATCGATCGACTCTTCTGTCGCAACAAACTATCAAACAGTGATGTCTCGCGAATTGCCGTCAGCATCGGGCCGGGCGGGTTTACAGCAACGCGAATTGCCGTCACAGTTGCCAAGTTCATTGCAGAGGCGGCTCGGGCGGAGTGTGTCGGAGTAGCAAGTGCTGCAGTTGCATTTGCGTGTGTGGAATCCCAACCGGGGCAGACCTTGGTCTTGCTCGCAGCCAAAGGCGAAACGATTCATTGCACTCGGTATTCCCCAACTCGCAAGGAGCTTGGTGTTCCCGGTATCAATTCGGCGGCGGATGTGGACCTTGCAAATGTAACACTGATCATCGCTGATCGATTTGCGCCCGAGTCTTTGCGAAAGCGAGCGTTAGAAAATGGAATTGAAGTTCGCGAGCCAATGTTCGACCCGTGCCGGCTTCTGGCGATTCAGCATGAATTTTCGATGTGCGATCCACTCAATCTCGCGCCGATATACCCGCGCGAGCCAGAAGCGGTAACAAAATGGCGTGAACTCAAACGACTCGGAAAAAAGTGACTCTGTCGAACCCGGCCTTATCTACGAATGGTCGGCTTACGCAGCAAGATCAATATCATCGTCGCGTTCATCAAGCGGTTCTGGATCAGTGGTAAACGCCGAGCCAGGCGCGCCCCATTTGTGCTTAGGTAAATGGCGATGGTGGCACTGAATTACGCGAGAAAGTTGCTTGGCGAACAGGTCTGAGATGATCTTCATTGTTGGTTCGCTGTCG
Source organism: Planctomycetia bacterium (assembly GCA_005776545.1). Next base: position 4,135 of record SXOY01000321.1, read on the forward strand.
GTCACAAACGGCGTGCGACGATCGCGGAACAATGCAATCAGCCCGAGGCATTCTTCTGGTTGTCCGGCCTGTGCAAACCGGCAGGGCGCGATCATGACTGCAGAATCTGCGAGCCATTGCGATTGCTCACCAAGTGATGAATGCAGGTCCGCTGCTGTGTTCATGACAGCAAGTGATTTTGAGTGTTCAAATCGCGGTGCCAGCTCGGCTGCCAAGTGATCAAAGAGCACTTCGGCAGTGTCTTTGGGGCAATCGTAATTCACATAGGCCCCAAGCGTGAAGTCGCCGTTTGATGAAGGCAGGAACACGGCGGCGTTGGTGGCACCCACTTTCGCGAGCACATATTCGAGCATCGTTCGCAGGAGCTCTTCCAGGTCGAGTTCTTGCCGCACAATTGCGGAAAACTCGCTTGAGATACTCGTGTTCACCATTTTGTCACTCAATTCGCGATACGCGCTGGTGAGGTCAGAACACAAGGAGCCGACATGTTTGGAAATCTCTTCGCGCGCTAGGCCCAGGTGGCGGCAGAGTCGTTGCAGTCTCTCAATTTGTGCAACTCGGCGTGAATCGCGCGAACGCAGGACCGCGCTGCGATGCAGAGCGCCGCGAATTCTGGCCAGCAAGTCGCTTCCAGAAAGATCTGTCGAAAGCATGTCGAACGCCCCAGCGCCCATCGCCGAAAGCGCATCTTCGAGTGTCGGTTTGGTGGCTCGAAGCAAGACCGCGTGAGTGGGGTCGAGCTTGAGCAATTCCTGACAGACATCTGAACCTGCCGCATCGGGCAACTCAACATCAACAATGATGGCGTCAAACTGGCTGGTGCGAGCAAGTTCCAATCCCGCTGCTCCGGTGGCCGCACTGCTTGTCGTTGAGTATGACTCAAGCTGCGAAACGAGTTTCATGCGATCGGTGCGCGCTGCGGAAATCACGAGTATGTGCAGTTCCGAATCTTCAAGCGGGGGCTTGGAATCGGAATCAGAGTTGAACTTTTTTGCCATGCAGCACCCATTCGCGAAAAGCGTCCATCAGGAGCGTGTCCCCTGAATGCTTCAGATTCGACGTTTTGGGAGACGATCTTGCGTGCGTTGGCCGGGAACGTCATTGTCCGGGCGTGTTTATCGGAGTGCTCCGTCGATCTTGCGCTCGCGTGCTCCCAGCACTCGAAGCCGGTTGAGGAGTAGTTTTTGCCGGTTCTTTCCAAACTGGAAGGTGGATTGAGACTTGCGCACCCTTGCCCGGTAGATTGGCTAGGGTGATTTCGCCACCCAGCGACGCAATCATGGATCTCGCCCGAGAAAGCCCCAGTCCGCGGCCGCGCCCTGCAGGTTTCTCAGAGAAGAACGGATCGAACGCATGGCGCAATGCCTGCGCTGTGAACCCGCTGCCGGAGTCCTGTACGCAGAAAGTAAGTGTTGCGCCGACCGCCTCAATTGTGAGTTCGCTGGTTGCATCGGGGGCAGCTTGGGAGGCATTACACATTATTTCGGCCAGTGCTCGAGAGACCATGGTTCGATCTACCCATACCTTGTCGATGCCAGGTCCAAGTTTCAACGAAACTGATGCGGGCTTGCCAAGCCGCTCTTTGGCGATCTTGCTTGCAAGTTCCACGATGCTGATAACAGTCACTGTTCCCAGTTCGGGTTTGGGAACTTTGGCGATGAGATTAAGGCTTGTAATAAGTTCGCTGAGATCGCGGGCCGCATCCACGATTGACTCGGCGGCGGCTTTCTCGCGAGCTGTTGAAAGAGTGGTAAGGAGCAATTGACCGCGTCCGGAAATTACCGTGAGCGGATTGTTCATTTCATGTGCCGCGCCCGCAGTGACTTCACCCAACTTCGCCATCGCCTGGGTTTCGCCGAGTTTGGCTTGTGTGTGAACAAGGGTTCGATTTACTTGGTTGAACTGCTCAGCCATTCGTTGAGCTTCATCCTGATGCGTAGAGGCGCGGAGTGCTGACTCCCAGGCTGAGATCAGTGCCTCTGGGAGTGCCGATACCTGGCTGGGATCATGATCAAGAAGCAACGCCGCGGAGGCCTTGCCGCCTGTGCGAATGGGAGTTACGCACAGGTCAAACGGTGTTGACATAGATTCGAGAGCTTCGACGAACGTATTGCCGAGTGCGGTAATCGAACCGCCTGCACGCATGGCATTCATGCGATCTCGCAAACTCGTCGCGTGCGTGGGCGGCTTGAACAACTTGGTTTCGGCGACGCGGCCGTCTGGCGCGAATTTCAGGATTTGCCACGGATCATTTTCGTTCACCTGAACAACTGTGATTGCCTTGCCGTCTCCAAGCAGTTGCATCGCAGACTTACTGACTTGTGCGAGTGTTCCCGACAACCCGCGCGAAGGTCCATCGCTTGAGTGGAAAAGGTTGATTGCTGCAAGAATTCGGCCGTAATTTTCAGCCTGCGCCGCACGTTCCTGCAATGCAGTTGTAAATCGGCTGAGTTGTCGATTGGCCTGCAAGAGCGAAGACAACATCAGTTCAGGCGTTGTGAGTTCATCGAGTCCGAGGGACTTGCACCGCTCGACGACGTTTGCATGAAGTTCAACTGTGATCTCTTGCAATGATGATGCCGGAATCCCCATTTCCTCTGCAAGCGATGTTGAGGTCGCAGGGATTCCAAAATCTCCGCACCAGCCCAAATACAACTCGCGGCAATAGGCACGAGCAACTGCCACGATGCCAATGAGCTGTTTGTGATCAGTTTCCGGAATCGCCTGATATGGTGTGCCATACAACCACATGACATCCTGCAACTGCGTCGGCAGGCCCCAGTGTTCCGCGCATCGTTTGCCCGCAATGTGATGATCAACGCCAAGAATCTGATTTTCCAGAGTCGCAGTCTCAACCTGACGTCGTTCAGCAAGGGCGATGACACGCGAGTAACTTTGTGGAAGCACCAGATCAAGTACGACACGTCCAAGTCCGTGCAAGAGACCAGCGACAAACGCCTCGTCCGGTGTGACACAGAGTTGTTTCTGGTTTCTCGCGATCAACTCTGATGCACATGCAACCGAGAGCGCATTCTTCCAGAATCCCACGCGATCGAAACACATTCTGCGAAGTTCGCTGGTGGCCGGGTCGCTTCTCGAAAGCTCGCCATCTGCCGCGTTGCCGCGCTCGGCCATCAGATCGTACACCGAAACGCTCAAAACTGCGGATCGGACAGCATCAAGGCCGAGCATTACTACGGCGCGACGCACGCTCGTGATCTTGTCACCCAGACCAGTTGATGCCTTACTGCAAAGACCCAGGATTCTCGCCGCCAGTGCGGGATCAGATTCAAT
>SXOY01000322.1 GCA_005776545.1 Planctomycetia bacterium
GTCACCGCGACTGTTCGGCCAAACACATCTGCCTGCATTTGCTTCCACAATTCCGACTTGGCCCCGCCGCCGCCCAGCCTCACCGTCTCAATCTCAATCCCCATCGACGCCTGAATATCCAAGATCTGCCCCATCGTGAAAGTCACACCTTCCACAATTGCCCGCACCAGGTGACCGCGAGAATGCGACAGCGAAAGTCCTACAAACCCGCCGCGTGCGAAGGGGTCCGGGTGCGGACACCGCTCACCTGTCAGGTACGGGAGGAAGCACAATCCTCCGCTCCCCTCCTCAACCTTCTCCGCCTCCGCGAACAATTGCTCATACGACACATCTGGAAACATCGTGTCCTTCGCCCACTTCAAACTCCCGCCCGCCGACAACGTGCATCCCGTGACGCACCAGTGGCCCGACTTTCCTGCAGTCCCATCCGCCGCACACATCGTGTGTACTCGCCCGGGTGTTCCCAAAATCGCCAGGTCTTTGCGGCATATGTCCGCATGCGTATAGATCACGCCACTCGTTCCAATCGTCGACAAAGCCAGACCCGGCTTTACAACTCCGGCACCAATTGCTCCTGCCATGTTGTCGCCCGAACCCGCCGCAACCGGAATCTTGTTCGCAGCCAACCCCAACTGCCCCGCCGCCCACGCCGAGAGATTGCCACCCGATGCCGCGGACTCAAGAATCGGCGGCATCAACCCAGCATCGATCCCCATCGCGTTCAACATGTTCGCGTTGTACGCTCGTGTTGCCGGATCAACCAGCAGCGTCCCCGATGCATCGCCCACATCAATCGCAACGTTCCCCGTCAGCATCCATCGAATGTAATCCTTCGGCGTCAGCACACACTTCAACTGCGCCCAAATCCGTGGTTCATTCTTCTTCACCCACACCATCTTCGGCAACGTAAACCCAGTCAACGCGGCATTCCCCGCTGCCTCAACCACGCGCCCCACACCGCCCAGCTTCGCAGTGATCTCGCCACACTCAACACTCGTCCGCTGATCATTCCAAAGCAGCGCAGGTCGCAGAACTGCATCAAGTTTCGATGGATCAGAGAGTTGCTTCAGCAAGACCAACCCATGCATCTGCCCCGACAATCCGATTCCGGCAATCCGGTCTGGCGAGACTCCCTTTGACACGCCCGCCGCACCGAGCACTTCACGCACCGCATTCACGGTTGCATTCCACCAATCAACCGGATTCTGCTCAGTCCATCCGGCCCGCGGCTGCAACAACTCGTAGGTTGCGGAAGCCGATGCGAGTATTTCACCGCGATCATCAATGACGATGACTTTGGTGGCGGAAGTTCCTACATCAATTCCAATGAACTGCATGGGTCAAGGATACAGCGCCCGGCGCCCAAAGGGCGAGAGAGTTGAGCAGGAGAGCAGTAGATAGGAAGGGAGAATGGGGCAAAGGGGCAAAGTGGTGAAAGGGACGGAATCTCAAGGCGATTTGAAATTTGAGATTTCAGAGTCTGAAGGGGCAAAGCGCGCGGAGTTTGTGGATTGTGATGTGGTCGGTTTTGGTTGTGAGTCAAAGGTGATCATCTGAATATTTCAAAGGCGCTCATGATCACCTGAGCGCCTTTCGTTTTTAGCCGAATATCGAGGGTGTCGCGGTAGAGGATTGTGCTCGCGGAGGCTCTGGTCAGGGTGCCAGATTTCACGTCAGAGTGCCTGGCACTCTGGCACTCTGAGTGCAGTGTGCGTGACGAGGCTCGCGCGGAGAGAAACTGTTCCAGGATCGAAGTAGGCTGTTGAGAGCGAGCTGCGCGGGGTTGATGGGGTTTGGTTTTCATAGGTACACCTTACAATGTTCTACGTGCGAGGTCAAACTAAATTGCAGGAAAATGTGGTACCGGACAAAACTAGGGGCAAACGTGTCCGATGCGAGGAAGAAGCGCTGAGTGCTGAGGTCAGGGGGGAGTCTTGCGAATCTCCTCGACACGTCACTTGGAATTTGGTACACTGTTTAGATGTCATTCTTCACGAAGAAGCTGCCTGAACCAACGGCCGGCCCACAGATGGGCATGCTTGCTCTAAAGCCCACGCGTGGGGTCACCGATTCCAAGATTATTCGTGCATGGGCCGAGCTGTTCCCAGCGTTGCCGCCGCTGACATGTTCTATTAGTGAAGGGGTCTTTACTTTCAATGTCGAAGATCGCAACGTGATGCTCATTGCGATCAACATGCCGATTCCTCAACCAGAGATTGATGAAGCCTGCGAATATTCATGGATGTGGAAGGATGCTCTCAAGGAAATGGCGCAACAGAAGGCGCATGTGATCGTCACATCGATAACTGAACATGCACCGCAGGCGGCGATGGATTGTTCACGCATTATCGCCGCAGTTGCCAAAGCTGGCGACCCCGCTAGTATTTATTGGGGCAATGCTGGACATGTACTTGAGCCTGCGTTTTTCATTGACGCAGTAAACTCATTCGAGTCAGGATTGCCCGTATTGCTCTGGGTCTGCCTTCGTATCACTGGCGATGGACCCAAAGGGCCTTTTACCCTCACTACAGAAGGACTTGAGAACTTCGGGCACCGCGAGTTGGAAATCATCAATTCTCGCCGCGGTGTCGGCGACCTCCGAATGATGTGCTTCAGTCTGATTGACTATCTGCTTGAAAAAGGACCTGTTCTCAAGGATGGTCATACGTTTGGTGCGGATGAGAATGAACGAATGAAGATCGAGCATACTACTTCGAAGTTTCGCAAGGGGGCACCGGTGCTTCGGTTGCATGTCTGACGTTATGAATCCGGAAGCCGGCAATAGGTCGCAACCCGGGGCAGAGTTAATCGCGGGCGCAGCATGTAAAGCAAGGGCCGTGCGGCTTCACCCGCCGCTACAGCCTTTCTCCCGCTTCAGGGCGGGAGGCGGGCGAATTTGAATTCAGTGGCGAGCAGGAAGTTGGGTTCTCAACAGGGCGCTGACGCTTCCTGTTCTTTAAGCGGTGATCTGTGTTGACGGATGGATGTGGTGGTTGCATAGAGGTGATGCCCTTAGACTAATGAGCCAGAGAGGATGAGAGAATTAGGCTCGGCAAACTATTAAATGTGCTATCGGGATGAACGCGAGTCAGCCGGTCCACACCCACGGGTTTACGCCGCGGGGCACCAGCGCGGGGGTTGGGTGCGATGTATGGGGGCGGAGGTGGACATGGGGCGAGTCGCTATCGCGGTTCCGCGGAATAATGGATGATGTCGGAATTCAATTGAGGGCGACGGATTTGCGGGATTACCGCGCCCTTCGAGGCGGAAGCGACGTTCGAGCTTTCAGCCCGCATCGGGTGCCCGGCTACCATCAACTTCAAGTCCCGGTAGCTCAGTTGGATAGAGCGGCGGTTTCCTAAACCGCAGGCCGGCAGTTCGAACCTGCCCCGGGACGTTTTCGGCCCCTGCAATTGAAATTCAGACTTGAATTTGTCCTTTCTTAGTTGCACCTACCCTCAAGCCCGTGGCTAAGAACTCAAAAAAACTCAAAGACACTCCTGTCATCGAAAACCGCAAGGCTCGATACGATTACGCCATCGAGGAAACGCTGGAATGCGGCATGGTTCTCGAAGGTTCTGAAGTCAAGTCGATTCGCGATGGCAAGATTTCCATTGGTGAGGGGTATGTCCGTGCGCAGGTGACCCCCCCTGCTCTGTACATGCACAGCGTCAATATCAGCCCTTATGGACCCGCCGGCGTGCTGAATCACATTCCGACCCGCACAAGGAAACTCCTGGCGAACCGTTCTGAAATTAACAAGATGATCAAGGCCGTCAGCGTCAAGGGCATGACCATCGTGCCACTGAAGGTCTATTTCAAGGGTGGATTTGCCAAGGTGCTCATCGGACTGGGCAAAGGCAAGAGTCAGACTGACAAACGACACAGCATTGGCGAGCGCGAGGCCAAACGCGATATTGATCGCGCCATGTCGAAGCGCAAGGGCTGGTGATCGTGCGTACGTACTCACATGCACAGGGACGGCCCCGCCGCTGGCTGCACCGTGATCTGCGTAATTCAACTATCGATGGACTGTTTTATACCATCGCAACCGGGCTGGTCGATTTTTCGCTGCCGGTGTTTGCGCTGTGGTATTTGAGGGCGAGTGCTCATCGAGA
>SXOY01000323.1 GCA_005776545.1 Planctomycetia bacterium
AGTCGAAGGCGGTGCTTCACTTTCTGAAGCCATGGGCAAGTACCCAAAAGCGTTCAACAAGCTCTACGTAAAGATGGTTGCCGCAGGCGAAGTCGGCGGCGTGCTCGACATCATCCTTCAGCGTCTCGCTGAGTTCATGGAAAAAGCCGAACGGCTCAAGCGCAAGATCAAAGGCGCGATGGTGTACCCCATCGTCGTCGTTGGTATCGCAGGCCTCATCCTCACCGGTATCATGGTCTTCATCATTCCGAAATTCGAAGCGATCTTCATGGACTTCGGCGTGTCGCTCCCCATGCTCACCCGCTGGCTCATTAACACCAGCCGCTGGTTCGCAGGTGGTAATCCCGGTCAGGCTGTCGCCGGTTTCTGGTTCTTCGTAGTCGGCATTCCTCTCTCCATCTTCCTCTTTAAGCTCATCCGCCGCGCTGGTCCCGGTCGCGCTGCGACCGACACACTCGCACTCTACATTCCCGTGTTCGGCGGCCTGGTTCGCAAAACCGCCATCGCCCGTTTCACCCGCACACTGGGCACGCTCATCTCCGCCGGTGTGCCGATTCTCGAAGCAGTCAACATCACTAAAGAAACTTCAGGTAACTATGTGTTCGAGAAGGCGCTTGCCAAGGTTCACGATTCAATCCGCGAAGGTGAATCGTTCGCTGGCCCCCTCCGCGAATCCAAGACCTGTGACCCCATCGTCGTCAACATGATCGACGTCGGTGAGGAGACCGGTGAACTTGACGCGATGCTCATGAAAATCGCTGACAACTACGATGAAGAAGTCGACGTCGCGGTCGCCTCGCTCGTGTCGCTGCTTGAACCGCTCAGGGTCGTGGTGCTCGGCGGTATCGTCGGAACCATCGTCGTCGCCATGTTCCTCCCACTCGTCAAGATGATCGAATCCCTCCAGGGCGGCGGCGCGGTTTAAGACTGCTCCGACCTCCTCCTTTGCTGGAGATATTGATGCACCAAGTTCCCGCACAGCACTCTCGAAAAATCCGCAGCGCGTTCACACTTGTTGAATTGCTGGTATCCATCATGGTGATCGGCATTTTGCTGGGAATGCTCATCATCGGCGCTCGCGTGGCGATTAAGTACGTTCGCACTCAGGCAGACCGTCAGGCCGTCATCTCCATGCGAATTGGGATCACTCAGTTCAAGCAGGATCAGGGCATTCTTGTGCCAATGGTGCGAGATCAGCATCCAGTGGCTTCACTGAAAGCTCGCGTTGAAGATGTACCCAATTCCAGCTATGAACGCATGGCTGTGTATGACATTGCTGACCCTGCTCGCATGGATGACTTTAAGAACATGCTGATGAGAAAAATCAGCTTTGGCGACACGCCGCCAGGTGGGAACAGCTGGGGCTCTCTTTATGAATATTACGATGTACGTTGGTCTAACAATTCTCTAGCGTACTACCTGGTTGGCGCACTCGAAGCAAAGCTCGAAAGTCCCAATACCGATCTTGTGATCGATGGCAAACTTGGCCACGGCATGTTCGCGGCCAACCGCGATGGGACGTTCAAGATCCCGGCAGAACTCGCTCTTGACCCCGCCGCCAAAGTTGGCCTGCCCAAAATCTACGATCCCTATTTCATTCCCAACAGTTCTTCAACCAGAATCTGGGTTGATCCTTCAGGCCTTCCAGATGCATCGCAAGATGTGCAGATCCGCGACCGCAATCAGATTCCCTTCCGCTACTACACCTGGATGCGAGATGACACGTTCCGCACCGATACTGATATTAATAAGTACCTTCGCGTGCCGCTGGTAGTGGGTGATCCGGTCGCAGACACTCGCCTTCGCACTGCAAAATTCGCCGTCGTGGGCGCTGGTCCCGATAGCGTCTTTGGCGATGAGCCGATCGATGCACTCCGCATTGCACTGGGAATGAGCGATGCGGGCGAATTGACCGTGCGCAAAAAAGCAATGGAAGACAACGTTGTGGAGTTTGGGGACTAATCACATGAAAAACACTCTGCCCAAATCTGCCCCCGCCGCATTCACACTTACTGAGTTGCTGGTGGTCATTTCGCTCATCGTGCTGCTGCTGGCAATCGCGGTCCCCGCATTCCACAGCATGCTCTACAACAACGACCGCTCGCTGGCGGAAAACCAACTCAAGATCGCCATCGCAACCGCCCGCGATCAAGCTATCCGCTCTGATGGCGGCGACACCGCTGCGGTGTTTCTCTATCAGCCGGGGGGCAAGCTTCGGATTGTGACGTGTAGCGCGGTCGGAGAGATTGAAGATGAGCCAGAACTTGACCCAGTGACAGGTCTTGTGCTGCCCCAGTTGCGGGATGTCTTTGTTGCAATCCCGGTTGTAAATGTTGTTGACTTGCCGCGGGGTTGGGCAGTCCGTGGATATGTTCCACCACAAACACAATCCGCAGAGACCGGCCGTTGGTATGGAACTGGAGCAAACGGTGCCAATCCATCCCCATTACTGGAGCAGCGATACCCCCTCCGCGATGGCTGTTGGGTATTTCCTGAGACAGGCTTCTATGGAAGTGCACCCGACAATTGCCGTAGCTCCTTTATGGTTCGTTTTGAGGCCGGGACCGGAGCGCTAGTAAACTCAAAGCCCAAGAGTGCGATCGTTGTGGACCTGGCTCCGTTGAACAATCGGACAGGGTCACTTGCCGCTACGAAGTTAGAACAGTCTGCGGATCTCGTCGCATCTGTACGGCGCCTTCTTGACCCAGGAAGTGGATTCTCTGAAGTGGAACGTCTTGATGC
>SXOY01000324.1 GCA_005776545.1 Planctomycetia bacterium
CGATTTACTTTGCCGCAGGCATCTGGACGGGAGGAGCAACTGGTGCTGGCTCAATCGGGAGTTTGGAGCCACTCCAGGCCGTGAAACCAGGTGCGAACCACTTGACTCCTTCATACCCGATTTCCATCAGTCGTTTGCACAACCCGCGTGCCGCCGCACTTCCGGGGTCATTTCCATACACAATCAAATTCTGATACAACTCGATCTTTGGGTCAACATCCGCAGTCGGCTTGAACTGATCCAGTCTCCAGTTCACGCTCCCGGCAATGTGCCCGGCGGCATATTGCGAAGGAGGCCGTGCATCGATAAAAATCGCGGTCTTTGGCGGCGAGTCTTTTTGCGTGTGAAACTGACGCGCTTCTCCCAGCCCGACTCCCTTGATGTCCCGATCGGTAACTCCAGAACACCCGACCAAAAGCACCATTCCCGCCAGAAGTCCCGATACACATACAGTCTTTGTTCGATTCATGGCCAACAATACCCCGCACAACCGGCATCGTCTTATTCGAGGAAAGCAGTACCTCATGGCGCAAAGACTCTTGACAGCGATCTTCTTCGTATGCCTCTTTCTTCCAATCTGTGCGAAAGCGAACGAACCGGCAGCGGGTCATCACGCGACGCCGAGCATTTTTGTCGAACGCACCACGGTGGCTCCGGACTCCACGATTCGTCTTCTCGTCAGTTTCAAAATCGATCCGACGTGGCACCTCTATTGGGATGGGCAGAACGACACCGGCCAACCCCCTCGCTTTTCCTGGACTCTTCCTGCCGGCTGGACAATTTCTGAACCCCAGTTTCCAGTTCCACGCCGCAATGTTCAACCCGGCGGTATTGTCGATTACATCTATGAGTCATCGCTTACCCTGGGTTTTACGCTCAATATCCCTAAGGCCGCAGAGACAAAGTCCACGGCGTTTGCTGCCGCGATTGAGTGGCTGGAATGTTCGGATCGATGCATGTTCGGCGCAGGAGAGGTCAAGGCCGAACTAAATGTTCAGGTTTCTGTGGACAAACCTGCTTCGCAGGCTGACTCAAATTCGAAGAAGTTGCTCGCGGCCTTTGATTCACACCTTCCCAAGCCCATTTCAGATGCAAAGGACCTCGTGATAGAGGTCAAAAACAACACCGTCGTTTTTAGTGCAAAAACAGCGGTCCGACTCGAGTACTACCCCGGGAAATCAAGTTCCATCCCCAAAGAACCGCTCGAAGGTACTTCCGCAATCGATGGGCCGTTGACAGTGGCATTCATTTCCGAGAATTCAGAACCTATTGTGGATGGAATAGTGGCAATATACCGAACAAAAGGTGGACCGGCGGAGTACTATCAAGTGTCTCGCGTTCCGGCGCCTAAAGCGACGGAACCTCAAAAGTCCACCATCAAGTAAGGTGCCCACCGGGCGTTTTCTGGTTAGTAGCGTGTTTTTGGTACGTGAACAAAGGAGTATGGAATGAACGCGAAGAAATTGCTGTCACTGTTAGCTGTCGCAGGAATTGCAACAGCATTTGTCTCCACCCCCGTTGTACTTGCTGAGCCTCCAGCGGATAAAGCTCCCGCAAAACAAGATGACACCAAGACAAAAAAAGAGAAGGGTGACAAAAAGGACAAAGCAGACAAGGCAGACAAGAAAGACAAAGAGAAATCCAAGGACGGCGAGAAAAAGAAAGCTGAAGCTACTGCTGTTGCCGCTGGATCAGATGTTGCAGCCTTTACACTCAAAGACACTGATGGCAAGGAACACAGCCTCGCCGATCTGATGAAGGATAAAAAGGCCGTGGTCCTTCAGTGGTTCAACCCTGATTGCCCATTTGTTGTGAAGCACTACGGCAAGAACAGCACTTTCAACGACCTTCAGACCAAGTACGGAAAAGATGTTTCAATCGTTGCGGTATGCTCGAATGCTTCCGGAAAGCCCGGCTCTGGCGTTGACCGCAATGCCAAGGCAAAAAAGGACTGGAAGATTGAATATCCCATCTTGATGGATGAGGCCGGGACAGTCGGCAAAGCCTTCAACGCCAAGAACACGCCACTCATGGCGATTATCACCCCAGATAACAAGATCGCGTATTACGGCGCCATCGACGATGACACTTCCGCAAGCGGGCCGGGCAAAACCAACTACGTTGCCAAAGCGCTCGATGAGATCCTTGCCGGAACCACTGTGACAACGCAAAATACCAAGCCCTACGGCTGCAGTGTTCATTACGCCAACTGAGATTCTCGCCACCGAAATACCATTGAGGCTCGGGCGGCGATACCGTCCGAGCCTTTTTCATGGGTCTGTGTACCCAACCTTGAGCATACCGCAGAGTTCTGACCGATGGAGTAGACATGGAAGTCCTGAGCAATATTCCCAATTTTCTGCTGGTGCTGGCTGGGTTCACGTTCATTATCTTTATTCACGAACTAGGACACTTTGTCGCGGCCAAATGGGCCGGAATCCGAGTCTTAGCCTTTGCAATTGGCTTTGGTCCTGCGGTCGCGTCTTACCGCAAGGGCCTGGGATTCCGCCGCGGCTCTTCCGAAACTGAGTACTTCAATCTCAAGCACGACAATGCGGCGGCGGCTCAGGCAATTTCCCCGACAGAGTATCGATGGAATTGGCTTCCATTTGGCGGTTATGTGAAGATGCTGGGCCAGGAGGACATCAATCCAAACGCAATTTCTGGCGAGCCGGACAGCTATCAGAATTGCGTTCCCTGGAAACGCATGGTGGTTATCTCCGCTGGCGTCGTCTTCAATGTCATTCTGGCGTTGGCGCTCTTTATTCTGGTGTTCATGGTGGGAATCACATTTCCGCCCGCGAAGGCAGGCGGAATTGACCCAGGATCCCCCGCTGCTCTAGCTATGCCACTTAACGCTCAGGAACTGAAAATAACTGCGCCAGGAATTCGAAACGACGACGAAGTGCTTTTGATCAACGGGCACAAGCCATATTCATTCGTGGATATTCCGACAATCGTCGCTCTGGCAGATAAGAGTGAACCTGTTGAACTTCGCATTCATCGCGAGGGCTTTGCTGAACCATTGCAGTTTGCAATCAAGCCAACGCCGTCACAATACACGGGAATGCTTGAACTTGGTATCGACCTGCCGCTTTCAAACACGCTCTTCGCCGCGCATAATGCCAAAGAAGAGGCAGAGATACGAGCCAGATTAACATCTATCGGGCTTGACAAAGTACGACCTGGAATGCAACTTGTTTCGGCAGCTGGCAAGCAAATCGCCAACCACCAGGATGTGCAGGACGAATTCGATTCTTCTGGCGGGCGGCCAGTTGCTGTCACATTTGGAGATTCGCAGGGTGAAGTCACTCAATCAGTTGTCCCGCGTACCCAGCTACAAGGTTCGTGGACGTTATTTCTCGACAACAAATCAGTTCAGGTATCAAACCTCATGGGGCTGATGCCTGTGATGAAAATCGGTTCTGCACAAAAGCCAGCCCTGGAGCAAGGTCTTCGCGATGGCGATATGTTCGTTCGACTTGGTGATGCCGAATTCCCATCACTTATCGAAGGGATGCGTGAAATCAGAGGCAATGCCGGAAAGACACTGAGCGTTGTTGTTCAGCGAAGTGTCGACGGGCAAGCCACCCAGATACCGCTTCAGGTCAAAGTACAAAAAGACGGCACTATTGGATTCGGAGTGTCAGACACGCGAGATGAATCCTCGATCGTGGCGATGCCCATGAGCGGCCTCAAACTGTCACCACGCGATGCAGCTCCTGCCGCACAATTTGCTCCCAAGATAATTACCAGTCCAGGCACTCGTATTGCCGCAGTCAATGACAAGCCGGTGAAGTCATTTCTGGACATTCGCTCGGCGATACACGCAGCCGTGTCACAATCGACTACTGGAGCGTCACTTAAGTTCACGCTTATCCCGCCCACCACCGTGGCTGGACATTCCGCTGAAAACATCGTGCTGACACATCAACTCACCACGGCAGAAATAGACGCCATCAACGGCTGGAGCATGGGCTTCGAGTGCCCCCTGCTTCGCGCGGAAGTGTTTACCGTTGCCGAGACAATTGTAAAAGCTGATTCTCCCACAGTCGCTATATCTATGGGAATCAGTGAGACTCGGCGAATGCTGCGTTCAGTCTACATCACGTTTCTTAGACTGTTTCAAGGGAGCATTCCTGTTGAACAGCTTCACGGGCCGGTTGGGATCGCCCACATCGGTACTTCAATTGCTGACAGCGGACTCATTCCACTGCTTCTATTTATGGCGATGATCTCTGTAAACCTCGCCGTCGTGAATTTCCTTCCGCTTCCGATTGTTGATGGCGGCCAGTTCCTCTTCCTGGTATGGGAACAGCTCCGGGGCAAGCCAGCCTCGCTGCAATTCCAGAATGCAGCGACGCTTGCCGGATTGGTACTCATCGGGTGCATGTTCCTGTTGGTCACGTATAACGATATCGCCGCGTTTTTCCGCCCCTAAACTCTCCCCGTGCTCGAACGAGTCATTGGATTCACATTTCTGCTTGCATCAGGCTACGTGCTCGCACTCGGTGCGCTCGTGTGGTACACCTTCCACACGCTCACACATCCACCACGACGCACATACTCCTGGGCAGTTTCTCGAAAACGTCCGGGCGACCCGGGCGAAGTAGTACCGGCGCTCCCCTTTCGAGCATTCACAGTTCGCAGTCGAGATGCGGACCTTTCAGCATGGGAGATTGAGGGCAAAGTTCCCGATGGTCCAACCATCATTATCACCGGGGGCTGGGGCGAATCGAAAGTCACCATGCTGGAACGCGCGGTGTACATCGCTCAGCTTGCTGGCTCTGTCATTGTCTGGGACCTTCCTGGGCACGGCGAATCACACGGCCATACAAGTCTGGGAGCACATGAATCCGAAGACTTGATCTCTCTCGCCAAGTCTCTTCCGGTAAAAGACATCTTCTTCTTTGGATACTCGCTGGGCGCTGGTGTTTCCATTGAGGCCGCCGCCCGCAATCAAATCCCGCATTTCCGCGGCGTGATTGCCGAGGCCCCCTACCGACTTCCAATCACTCCTGCCCGCAATGTACTTATACAAATGGGGCTTCCGCACGGCATCAACATTCAGGTGGCGATGATGCTCATCGGGTTACGGCTTGGGTACGGCCTGGATTTTGGCACGTCAAAGCTCTTTGACCGAGAGAACCATGCCAGAGTCCTTAAGTCACCCTTGCTGGTTATCCATGGTGATCTGGATGTGATCTGCCCACCGCTTGACGGAGTCGCTATTTCGCGGGCTGCCAACGGGCGGTATCGGTTGATCAAAGGCGGCGACCACGTCAACCTGTGGACACGGGAAGGTTCGCGAAATCAAGCGTTTTCTGCCGTAGAGACCTTCTGCCGCGACGTGCTTAGCAACCGTACAATTGACGATGCCAAGTCCGTGGAACAGCCCTCGCGTTGATGCGGTGATGGCCGCCGAACGTGCGGCCAGCTTTACCAAACGCTCAATCAAGAAGTCAGCCAAACTGGCTGGATATCACCTTGCGCTGTCGATGCTTGACCTGACAACGCTGGAGGGAAAAGACTCTCCAGAAAAGGCTCGCTCGCTCGCTCGCAAGGCTGTTCGCCCCGATGAGTTGGACCCTTCGCTTCCAAGTGTTGCAGCGGTGTGCGTTTATCCGCAAATGGTCCCTGATGTGCGACAGGAACTTGATAAGGTCAAAGGGAGTCGTGTCAAGATCGCCGCCGTTGCAACGGGGTTTCCCAGCGGCCAGTTTCCGCTTGATGTGAAACTCCGCGATGTTGCTGATGCGATCGCCAAGGGTGCAGATGAAATCGATATGGTCATCTCTCGCGGGGAATTTCTCGCGGGGAACTATGCCTTCGTCGCCGACGAAATCCGCGAGGTGAAACTTGTCTGCGTCAAATCGACGCGACCGGTTGCGCTGAAAGTGATCCTCGAAACAGGCGAACTTGAGACGCTTGACAATGTTCGCCTCGCCAGTGATATTGCGATTCGAGCGATGGCAGAGGTTGACGATCTTGATGCGGCCGCCGCAGCAGAGCGGCATGAACTTGGGTTCTTTGATTTCATAAAGACGAGTACTGGCAAAGTGCAGCCTGCCGCAACGATGCCGGTGACTCTGGTTATGCTCGAAGCGATTCGCGACTGGTATCTCAAGACCGGGCGACTGGTCGGAATGAAGCCTGCCGGCGGTATCCGTACTGCGAAGCAGTCATTGCATTACTTGGTCATGGTCAACGAAACGCTTGGTCATGTCACAGGCAATGGCACTTGCCCGTGGCTCTCTACATGCCTTTTTCGGTTCGGAGCATCAACGCTCACCAACGACATTCTGCGTCAAGTTCGGTTCCTCAAGAGCGGAACATACCAGGCATCTCACGATTTCAGCGAGGCATAATTCATGTCAGAAACCGAAGTATCACCTGCAGCTCTTGTCGCTCCTCAGCGAGATGTACTCATTCCATCCTCAGTGCAAACTGCCAAGTGGGACTACGCACCCGCGCCCGAATCAGTGAAAGTTGAAATCAAGCCGCAATATGGCCACTTCATCAATGGCAAGTGGACATCGGGCAA
>SXOY01000028.1 GCA_005776545.1 Planctomycetia bacterium
CTCATTGCTCGTTCGTGTGAGCTTGAGTCGCACGCGCTGCTGATGGCGTCGACATTTGAGTCACGACTTCAGAATCGGCTTGATGAATTTGCGCGTCAAGCAACTGAGTGCAATGGAATTCTGGATACTCAAGCGCGTCTGTATGATGACCGCCTGACACGGCGCGGCGAAGAACTCGAAGCATCATTGCACGCACAGGTGACCGCTGCAGAACAGCGTATCGAAGCAAAGCTCGGGCAACTCGAGTCCCGAATTCTCCAATTCAATAAGCTGCTCGAGGAAACCTGCGAACGGCAGGCTCAGGCAGCTGTGACTGCCGTGATTGAGCAGGCATCGGCAATAGAGCGGCGCACGACTTCGCTTGTGGCAGATGCCTCTGTTCGAATTGCTGAGCTTCAGGAGACCCTGGATAGCAAGATCATGAACTCGGCCAGCGCAGCCGAAACCATGGTTTCCACTCTTAAGTTGCTGCTTACAAGCTCTTCTCCAATACTGGAAAATGCGCGAAACCAGGCAGATACTGCCGCGGACCGGCTCGGTGTTCTGCTTGCCACTGCTAGAGACTTCATTGAGTCCGAACAAGGTGGCGGCGCGATCCGCGAGATTCGACAGATTGCAACGCGGCTTGAAACGGTGCGAGCCGAAAGCGATTTTGCCGCTCGCCAGTTCGTTGAGATTGGCAAGCAGGCCGATGTAGCCCGGACCAACCTCGGTCAGTCACTACTGGAAGCTGCAACCGGCGCAGATCAGATGCTCTCCCGCTGCGATGAAGTCATTGCTCGTACTCACCAGTGCGGCGATGTTCTCCAGACTCTTATCGTGGAGACCACTCGCGCAGAGCAGCTCTGCGAAATTGCCACCAACTTAACCACCCGCTCGCAGGACATGGAATCTGCGGCCATTCAGCTTGGCGCCCATATCGAAACGCTCGAGCAACGGAAAGTTCAACTCGAAAGTGAACTTCGCCGCACCGGTGAACTGCTTGATCTTGCGGATGTCGCACTGGCGGAGCGATACAACCGGCTCGGCGGTGCTATTCAGCGCGGTACTGAGCTTGGAAATGAGCTACAGGTTGTCACCGCTCAGTCGATTTCAAGCATCGAAACGCTTAGAAATGAGCAACTTGCAGCTGCCCGGCGGCTGGAAAACGCGATTCAGAGAGCACTTTCTATCGAGGTTGGAATTCCAGCGCGAGCAGGACAGATCGGCGTATCTGCCAGTACACTCTTTCCCACAGCGCGGTAAACTACCCCGATGCTGATCTCACTTATTGCTGGAACCGCGAGTTCTCTGCTGGCGGCGATGCCTCCTTTCCTTGACGCCACTGATACCTGCGGGCTTGGGGGCATCAATGCGACTCGCGTGAAATTTGTTGATCTGAATACCGATGGCCTAGCGGATATTGTGCTGAGCGACACATCGCCGCGACACCGCGTGTTTTTGCGCCAACCTGGCAAGCAGCCCAGGTTCATAGAGGTCCAAACACCACATCTGCCGCCAGCTGCAACCGGTGATTGCATCGTCTGTGCTGATATTGATGGTGATGCAATTCCCGATGCGATCTTGACACGATCGCTTGATCTGAATAATCCCAAGTTTGTCGCGCCGCCAGAACCGAGCAGCAGTTGCTGGATGAAGGGTGTGGGTGATGGCACGTTTGGCCCCCCCACTTTGCTTACTGCCGCGACACGCGGCACAACTTCGACAATTGCGGTCGGAGATGTTAATCGCGATGGACACTTAGATTTGCTGCTTGGTCTCTGGTATACCAACTACGGTCAAAGTAACGAGGCAAATTGCAACGATCTGCTTTTGTCGGATGGAAAATCTCCTCCCACTTTCACAAGGGTGAATATGCCGACGGACGGTGTGAAGTTTGATGAGGACACTGATCTGGGCGGACGGCCCACCTATGGGTTGATGATCTTGCCTCAGTTGCAGCCCGCAACTTCACTTCCCGCGCTCTTTGAGCTGTCGTACGGACGCCGCTGGAATCGCCTTTGGGTACAGGACGAAACTCACACGTGGAAAGACCTTGCGCCCGCGCTCAAACTTGATGGCGATGAGATTCGTCATGGCAAATATCCGCCTGAGGCAAAGCGGGAAACCGAGAAGCCGTATCGCTCCAACGGAAACACGTTCGACGCGGCGGTTGCCGATGTTGATAACGATGGGCGGCTCGATCTGTTTGTCTCTGAGATCACGCACTGGTGGGCGGGCGAGGCCTCTGACCGCTCGCGGTTCCTCATGAATCGCGGCACGCATTTCGAGTCTCCGGCACCCATGAACGTTGATCGCATCCCCAAAGATCCAACTGTCCGCTGGAATCAGGGTGACATTTTCTGCGAGCTTGCGGATTTCAATGATGATGGTCGCATTGATTTGTTGCTTTCCAGCGGCGAATATCCCGACAAGCAGCTGTTGCGAATTTTCGAGCAGCAACCCGATGGCTCTTTTCGCGATACCACTGCCGCAACAACTATCGAGCACGAAGGCTCAGCTCAGATTGCTCTTGCAGACGTCGATGGCGATGGAGACTTGGACATTTTGGCTGGGCAGACTTTTAACCGTTTGACTGCTGAACAGACCAAAGGTCGATCGCCACACATGAAGCTCTTTTTGAATCAGTCGCACCAAAATGGTGGCAAGAGCGTGGTGTTGAGATTGCAGGATGATCGAATTGGCAATCATGCCGGACTTGGAGCCGTTGTCTCTGCCACCGCAACCATCGAAGGAACGCTTCGGACGCAGACCCATGTACTCACAGGCATCGGAGGTTGTGGCGGCAAGCAGCATGATTTCATCGTTCATCTGGGATTGGGAGATGCCGCCCGATTTGAGCAAATGACTATGACCTGGCCAGATGGGAATATCCAGAAGTTCGAACACGTAGAGGCGGGTATGCGGACAATCAAATACAGCAAGTGACCTGCGAAGGTGGGAATGAAAAAGGCCCGGAAATTACTTTCCGGGCCTTTGCTTTGTTTTGAATTCGGATCAGTTGTTCAACATATAGCGATCCAGGAGCGTCATTGCATTTTCGCGGCCGAGGTAGAAGTCGGTGCGAACGTTGTTGTCGAACTGGTTTGAAAGTTCGCGGCTGCCGCTGTTGAGTGTGTAGAGGCGGCCGGGACCGGGGACATCGGCAACTGAGTTTTCGGCAAACGGATCGACAACTGCGGCACCGATCGCATTGGTTGTCGTGCCTTTGACACCCATAAGTTCGCCAGCCTTGCGGCCGATCGAAGATGTGAGCGACTGCACCAAGAGATCAACACTTGCCTGCGCCGAGTTGTATCCGAGGATAGAGAAGCTGGGGAGGAAGACGACGGCTTCGTCACGCGATTCGGCGTTGAACGAATCGACATGCTGTGCATAGCCGTACGTCTGAATTGATGCCAGTGCGTCGCCCTGTGCGAAACGGTTCTCGTCGAAGTTTCGAACGCCAAACAAAGTCTGGTTGAACTGGTCAAGCACGTTATTGAGCGGGTCGACTGTTGAAGTCAGGTAGATAGTTGAGAAGTCTTCGAATTCGAAGTCTGCCGGGTTGTTGGAGAAGTGAATATCAAATCCAGCGGTCTGGTAGAGAGCGTTCAGTGCTGCGACAGTCTGAGAAAGGATGTAGTCGCCAGTCTGTTGGCCACCGGGCAAGCCGCCAAGAATTCCAAGATCGCTGAAGCGAACTGCACCAAGGTTGGTGGTAATGCCACCAGACTCGAGCCAGTTCACCGATCCGCCCTGAGTTTCAATCAGGAAGTTCTGGCTCTTGGCTGGTGCGAGTGCTTCGACCGTGGGTTGCGTCACAACTTCGATTTGATAATCGCTGTTGAATGCACCCTGGAGATAGATTGCAAATGTTCCGGCAGTTCCCGATGCTGTGCCCTGACGCTCAGGAACGAGGAAGTCGATGTAGTAATCACCGTTAGTGTCATAGCCGTAGGTCGTAGTTCCATCGTTCGCAAGAACGGTGTTGGTCGGACCAACGAAGGACTTGAGAGCGCTTGGGCTGAATACCAGGTTGGCATCAGAGAGGCCAACGGAGCTGGATGTATCAAAGAACGCGAACTGAACCTGGCCACGGTAATCGGCGAAGTCCGCGTTTGCATTATCGCGATCGAGCAGGCGGCTGCCAAAGTCAGCGCCGCTTTCCGCCATCTTCACAGTGATCTTCATCCGCGTTCCGGCGGCGATCGTCTGACGATTGTTAAGGTGATAGATATCAGCATCAGCAGTCACTGCACTGGAAGGCAGGCCGCGATGTCCAACTTCACCGATTGCTGAAGAGATCGTGGTTGTCATCAAACCCGAACCGGTGCGAGTGCTTGTCACTGATCCGCCCGCATTGGGAACGGTTGAGCCGGTGACAACATCGTCGGCAGTGTTGGGTACGCCGTCGGCACCGACATTGAGTGTGAAGACATAGCCACCGACGACGATCGAAGATGCGTTGTCTGCAACGGTTGCAAAGTTCTGGTCGGGACCTGCGAACGCGATCGGTGCCGGAGCATTCTGAATCTGATTGCCATCGCCTGAATCAACCAGCGAAGTGAAGCCGGTGTCAAGGTCGTCAAACACATTCACTGCGAAGCGGTAATCGCCGGTTGCGCCAGCAATTGGATTTGGGTTAGGAACGTTGTTCGGAGATGCACCTGGGAACAACCCCGTATCTGCTGCAACCAGGATGTAATAGGTTCCGGTTGACTTGATGAGGTAAGTCTGGTTGGTCTCGAAGTCGTCGCGATCAGCGAGCTTCACAGGCAAACCTTCGGCATTTGCTGAGTTGGAATCGCGATCAAGTGCTGTCAGCGTGTTGCCATTGACCTCAAAGAGGCGGGCGTCAGCATTGCGTGCGGTGCCTTCCATGCGGCCGATGCGTAGAACCTGTCCGGCCTTGAGTGTCACGCGATAGACATCGATGTCGCCACTGAAGCGGAAGAAGTTGGTGTCGTTGTCCTGATGATCGCCGATCGAGCCGCGAATCGTGAAGGTCTTGTTGACATCTGGCAAGCCGTCTGGGGTGTAGTTGTTGTCAAGAACGATATTGAGGTCGGTTGCCGGGTAGAAGTCGATCCGGTGGTTGGTTGCGCCGGTGATGACAATCTGCCCATTGATCTTGTCGCCGGCATCGCCAACGAAGTCATCTTGTGAGAAGTTCTCGTTGTTCTTTGCCAAACCGTTGCCATCGCCATCGAGCTTGGCACGATCTTCGGTTGCCCGAATAAGTGTGGCATTGATCTTGAAGCGGAAGACACCTGGGCCTGGTTGACCTGTGAGCTGTGGCAAATTGCGTTCGGTGACGGACCGTGAGAAGATGACCGAAACCGACTTCTCGGTGCTGTTATATGCAAGCGTGAAATCGACGCCGTTGATGAGACGAATCTCAACATCGCCGCCGCCGCGAACCTCATAGACACCAATCGCACCGGCGAATGAACTTGCATCCATCGCCTGATTGAAGAACAGTTTGGTTGTATAGATCTGTGCCGCAGTAGAAGTTTCAATCTTGGAGACCTGAATTGCCAATGGGGGCAAAGCGACCGAGGATACAGCAAAGTTGCCAGTGCTGACAAACGGCAATGTTCCAACGGTCACTGCTCCGATAGGTCCGGATGCAGCGATGCGGTAGGTTTCGGAATTGCGGGTCGATCCGGTCTGAGTTCCGACAATCGCTACCGTACCGATGCTCGAACGACCGGCAGCGACAACATCGTCGCCGGTTCCAAAGAAGCTGTCTGCGCCGCGGTTCAGTCCGGCAGTCAGATCAGACTCACGGAAGTTGCCACCGACTGTGACCGCTCCGATCGATCCAGCAGACAGGTAGTCCGCGGCGGTTCCTGAGCCACCAAACGTGGCATCGGTACCCAGATCAAGACCTGCCATGATCGAAGTGTCAAACACATCGCCAAGCACTGCGACCGGACCGATGTTTTCGCGAGCAGAGATAAACGATTCGCGGATCGAAGGAGCAGTGATAGCTCCGACGCTGCCGCCGAAACGGATCAATGACCGTTCAACCGCGCCCACCGATGTGAAGCTGGTTGCATCGCGATCGATCGAGATCAAGCCGCGAGTAGCCCCATCAATGCGAATCGCACCGGCAGAGAGTGCCTGAATACGAACTTCGCCCGTGATGTTCTTGTTGGCATTGCCAAAGTCGCCAAGAATCGAAATGTTACCAATGGCCTGAGCAGAGATAAGACCCGAACGGAAGTGACCGGTTGAAACGGAGCCGATGCTGCCGCCAACAGTGACAGATGCGCCAAAGGTCAGCGTCTGGAGTGCACCAAGTGAACCATCAACATAGACCGATCCGCCAGTCGCTGCATCTGTTGCATAGCGAAGCAGGCCGAGGGCGGCATCGTCGTTGGTGGTAATGGTGAGGGCGGGAATCGTGGTGGTGCTGCTTATCACCAACTGGGAGTTCCCCGTGGTGTTGCGCAATACAACCTTGTTGGTCCCTGAGTTGAAATACGCCTGGCCGTCGCCAGTAAAGTTGAATGTGAGAGTACCGAATGTCGAGCTGGCCCCAAGCGCCACGCCTGGAATCCCGACGCCGTTATCAATTGCGACATTCGAATTATCGAATGCGATACCACCAATCTGGAATCGCGGATCGAGGATCAGGTTGAGAGCCACATAGTCGCCGTAGATCTTGGAATTCGTAACCGTTCCTGCGACCGTAATTCCCTGGATGCCCGACAGACCGTTGATGACCTTGTCGTCAAACGTGTTGTACACGCCGTCGCTGCCCGCGATTAGCCCAGCGGAGAAGTTCACATTTGTAGCATTTCCACCAATTGTCACACTGGTGATGTTGCCTTCCTTGAGTGTGTCTGCGGAAAGTCCAGTGCCGCCGGCGCGGTTGTCCTTACCCAGATTCGTTGCACCCGCGAGGAACAGAGCGTTACTCACCGAGCCATTGACTCTGACGCCGAAGATGCCATCGCCAGCAACAAAGGTGCTGCCCGTGCCGGTTGTAATGAAGTCATTGGCGACCACACCAGCAATCACAACATTCAGAATGCGCTGACCTGCGACCACGCTGGATTCATAGAAATTACCAGCGACTGTCACATTCACAACATCGCGACCGGCTTCGATCTTTACGCCCTGATTCTGGGTCGTTGGGAAATAGCCTTGTGGCAATTGATTGCGGAATGCGTTGTAGTTCGCCACGGCCGAGCGACCTTCATCGACACCGACAGAACCGAAGATGCCATCGCCAGCGCGGAGCACGCTCAGATTTGAAACATCAAGTTCCGCGTACACGTTGCTCAGCAAGTGACCATTGCTGATCACGAGATTTCCGATCGAACCGTCATATGCCGCGATGGTGCGGCCACCAACCATTGATCCAGAATTGATCACGATGCTGGCGATGCCGCCAGAATACGAGATAATGTCGCCACCGAAATCACTGTTGAAAGTGACTGCGTTAATCGTTCCCGCGGCAACAATGGAGCCGGTTGGAGTGAAATTCGCATTTGGCTTGGTCGAAACATTGCCGCCGGAGGTGATCGTTCCGCGAATTGCTCCGCCCAC
>SXOY01000325.1 GCA_005776545.1 Planctomycetia bacterium
TGCCACGCTCATATGTTGATTCTGGTCAAGGCTGCGAATTCCCAGTGACCGGTTGGTGGTCGTGTGTACCGCTGCCCTTACCGGGAGCGAGCCGGAGATCTTGATGCCAACATTAATCACAAGTCCGCCGCAATCATTGCAAATCGGCGGCGTATCGGTCCAACCACCAGCGAGATCGATTCTCGCGGGAAATGCTGCGTTGACAGATAGCTTCTGACCCGATGCCGCAGGAGAAACATGTGACACTGGTAGAGCGCGGGCCTTGATGGCGTTACGCGCAAGTGTTGGCAGAGAAGCATTGAGCGAGTTTGAATCGACGACGGCGGCGATTCTGTACAACCGAGCGCCGCGATCTGGCAATTCGCCCGCAGACTTCTTCGCGAGCTTTTTCGCCGCCGTAACCCATTGCAATTGCGCTGCCGAACGATGGTGTGTCATTGCCAGGATTCGGGCACAACTTAATAATGGTGCAATCTTGAGAACGTCAATCGCGCGATGTGAAAGCCATGAAGAGGTGAGTTCTTCTCGCTGTGCTTGAATGCGAGAGAGATTCACACGCGCTGAAAGTTCGGCAAGCGAAATTCGCTGCGAACGTCGCCATGCCGTTCGGGCTGAGGCCACCACCGATTTGTCCTGCGATACGAACCACGATTCAATCGAATCAACCTCTTCAATCGTTCCGGACAGCCATAGCCGGGCATGAAACGCCGAAGATTCTGTGTTGCTCTCTGGCCAGAGCAGATTCTGAAAATGCCCGTATTCCGCTACGCCCGCTGCCCAAAATGCTCGACCGCAATTCAACTGCTTCGCTGCGGCGACCATGTCTGTCGCTTTCCAATCAAAGTCGATCGGGTATGTGATGAGCGTCCACTGGTCTTTGTCTACCGGAAGCCACACCATGCACTCATTTGTTGCAAGCGCCGAGCCGCGGCTGGCTCCACGCGGCATTCCGACCAGCAGGTTGTTCCCAGCAGCCTGAACAGTTCTGTGTCGCGGTACCGAGTTTTCGATGAACACTGGACCGCTGGCTTTCACTATGTGAGACTCTGATGCAATAGTAACGACGCGGTTGGAGTGCGATAGCGATCGACCCCAGAGCGGCTGCGTCCCAAACTCCACCAGTTCCTGGCTTGTTCCGATATGAAGGAACGAGCAGTGCTTTGCATGAGCTGCGGAAAATGGTGTTGTCGCTAAGGCGGCAACATGGAGGCTTGAAATGCCGGAATGAACAACGATGCCGGGCTGCTGTTTCGGCGGGAGCAGAGGCAAAATGTGCCCATAGAGATCGATTGAACCGCACGTTGCCGCCAGAACTTCTGCGATCAAGCCTTCGACTTTCAGCGCTTGGTTGTCAATTGAAAGCCCGAAAGCACCGAGCCAGCGGCCAATCGTCGCCCAGTCAATTGAGACAACGCCCGTATCTACTCTCACTCGCCCATCGACAAGTGCGCCCGCAGATGTCATCATTTCGACTGTCGGTTTTTGCAGGAACGATGAAACGGATGAGCCATTTGATGCCTGCGCGTTCTGGTCGCAGACATACACACCATGCTGCGTCCCACGCTCCGGCGTCGCACCGCACGACACCCCAACCACGCCATCGCCGTCGAGCAATGGGGCATCGATCGCGAGGTTCAGCAACAGATCTCCTGCGCCAATCAGGAGACGCCCAGCGTTTGACCGTGGCAGAGCACAAAAGTCGGCGAGTACGAGATCAAATAGACACTGTGGCTCACCTGCTTCTGAGATTGCGGGTACGGGGACAAAGATCTTTCCCTGTGCGGCGTAAGCGGGAAGTCTTCGCGAATCGCCCCCAGAATGGAGAATAAGCACCTGTAAATCGCGGAAAAGTTCTTCTATCGACTGCGCCGCCGGTCGTTCCACCAACAGCGCGCGTGCAAGTTCGACAAGCACAGCGAACGTTGATCCACCCGACCCTGCCCGCTTCCCATGTGGATCTGCAACCACCAGCACTCGAGAACATCCCGGAAGCTCATGTGAAGAGCCATCAACTGGAATTCGCTGTCGCAGCTGCACGCGATAGCTCTCAGCCTGCCGGTCATTGCTCGCAGTCACGACGAGCCAGTCAAACCGCGGCGAGTCCCAGTTAAAATGTGCCGGATCGAGATTCATCCCACCGGCCTCCGCGAGCGCCAGCGATCCAGCGCGACTGCGAAGATGATGATGTGCCCGACCACAATCTCCTGCACGTAGTTCGGCCAGCCTAGCGCAGTGCAGCGATTGTCGAGCATCGCCATCAGGAACGCCCCCGCGATTGTCCCCACAATTGAGCCGCTTCCACCCGCAAGCGATGCCCCGCCTATCACAACAGCCGCGATCGCCTTGAGTTCCAGACCAACTTGCACTGTTGGGTCGCCTGAGCCGCCAAGTCTTGCAAATTGGGCAAGACCAGCAAGCCCAACCAAGGCTCCGGCGATTGAGTACACGATCAGTTTCACTTTGTTCATTGGCACAGCACACCTTCGGGCGGCCTCTTCATTGCTCCCGATGGCAATTGCCTGTCTGCCTAGCACTGTGAACCTCAACAGGCCCGCAATTCCGACCGCCACCAGCATCATCACCCATACCGCCGGTGCGACCGGCGTCCAGGAAAAGGTTGTCATTGGTCGCACCCACAGATCAAGTCCTGCTGGATCTGTCTGGATCGGCGAGTTTCCGCTGATCCACTTCGACACGCCGCGAAAAAAGCCCAATGTCCCCAAAGTCACGATAAACGGCGGCAACTTCAGCAGAGTAATCAGACCGCCGTTGTAGATGCCGCACAACGTGCCGGTTCCAATCGCAGCAGTGATCGCAACCATCGAACGCACCAATGGCGTCGCGCCTTGCAGCGAGGGGCTGGTCAACACTGTCGCCGTGACCACGGTAGTTAGGGCGACCGATGAGCCGACCGAGAGATCAAGTCCGCCAGAGATAATCACCAGCGTCATGCCGCACGCCACTGTCGCCACGATCACCGTCTGTACAGCGATCGTGCGAAAGTCGAGCGCAGTGAATGGATGATCCGGCGCGGCTAACGCAAATAGCGCTGCCACGATCGCCACTCCTAACAGTGGCACCATGAGCCGGATTGCACTTGATCCTCGCTTCAATCAATTCCCCAGCAGAGCCTTGAGGTCTGGCGACAGCAGCTCTTTGCTCTCTGGCGTGTTCATCGTGTCTTTACTGATGAGCGTGACACCGGTATCGATACGGACGCTGACATCTTTCGCGGCGAGTTTATCGGCGGCAGCCTTTACTGCCAGATATCCCATTCGAATTGGACTTTGCACGACCAGGGCGTTGATATCGCCCGCCGCCATTGCATCCACAGTTTCCTTACTTGAATCAAATCCAATGAACTTCACCTTGCCATTCATCCCGCGTGCCTTCAGCGCGAGCATCATGCCAAAAGTCGTAGACTCGTTGGGGCAGAAAATTCCGACAACATCTCCGTTTGCGGCGAGCAGGTTTTCCGATGCTTCCTGAGCCGTTGCACGTGTCGCACCCGCGTATCGCTTGGGGTCAACGACTGTCAATCCCGCCGTCGCTGCTGCGGTGGCGAAACCGTTCTCACGCAAGGCGGTACTCGCCGAGCCTTCAACGTACCTGAGCAGCAATACCTTGCCCTTGCCGCCAAGCAGTTCACTCATGCGTTGCCCCGCGAGTTTGCCGCCATTCTCGTTGTCAGTTGCCACGAAGCTCACGAAATCAAGCCCGGCCTTACCCTTGATCCCTGAGTCCATGATGATGACAGGGATCTTCGCGTCCATTGCCTGCCGCACGGGTGCGACAAGGGCGGTTTCATCCAGCGGCGCGAGCACGATCGCATCATACTTCGCCGAGATCAGATTCTCCATGAGCGATATCTGCTGCTCGCGATCGTCTTCCTTTTCCGGGCCGCGGAATGTAATTTCGATATTCCCCAGTTCCTTCTCCGCCTTCTTCGCTCCCGCGTGGATCGACTTCCAGTACTCGTGTGTAGTGCCTTTGGGAACCATCGCAATTTTCAATTTCTTTGCAGCCGGAGCCGCAGCAGCTGGTTTTGCAGCCGGCGCAGCGGCGGACTCTGGCTTCTTATCGCACGCTCCCAGCGACAGCATTCCCGCCACCAGGCAGGCTTTGAATGAAAGTGGCAAAACAGACAGAAATGGCTTCATGTGGACTCCTCAGGGGAAGGGTATGTTACGCTGATCTGCGAAGTTCACCGCATGGCGAAGGACCTTGAAATCACATAGGTCAGACCATGTATGTTGTGAAAGTCGAGAAACTGCCGCGATTGCTTGTAGAAAGTGCTTGAGTTCGGGTCGGGAGTTCAGAGTTGAATTCCCGCAGAAGTATGCGGTTACTCGACTAAGAGCTTTGAAAGTGCAGCGATCTGTGGGCTATTGAAGACCGACTGCGTTCGTGCTACTCTTGCGGCGTCCTAGACCATGCGGAAGTTCGCATCAAGCGGCCCCATCGTCTAGCCCGGCCTAGGACGTCAGGTTCTCATCCTGAAAACATGGGTTCGAATCCCATTGGGGTCATTGAACACGCCTTGCACAACCGTGCAAGGCGTTGTCTTTTTTGGCATAAGCGCTTGCGAGGCAAGGGGCTGCGATGGTGCCCGGTTCATTGTGCTTCGATGTGTGCTGGTGTGCGACGCCCGGTTGTGCGCACTTTCGAGCGCTCCTGGTGCGCTCGATTCGTACACCTTGTTGCTCGCCTTCGTGAAGTCGGTATCCCTGACCATCATGTAATGCTTGGCGGCGATCTGGGGGGAGTGCCCCATCCATTCCGCGGTGACGTGGGCGGGGTGATCTTGGGCAAGCTCGGTTTCGCAGGAGGCTCGCATGTTATGGAAGAGACGTGGCCAGGGCGCCAAGCCCGCACGCCTGAGGATGCGGTAGAACTGAGTCCGAAGGTTTGCGGCCGTCTCACGATATCGGGTGATCACTTGGTCGGTTCCAGGCTCCGCCGCGGCATGAGCGTCAAGCAGGATTTGCATGAGCTCAGGAACGATGGGAACTTCACGGCGTTCCTTACCGGCGATGTGGCTGGTCTTCTCGCACCAGATCACCAGGCGAGCGCGATCAAAATGCACATCGGACCACTGAAGACCCATGACCTCGCTGGGGCAGCGCAAGCCGGCGAACCGGCTGAGACCGATGATTGCTCGCCACTGGGGGTGAGGGCACCGGTCGAGAACGAGTTGGATGGATTCACGTGAAACAAAGAAAGCACGGCTGGGGTTGGCCTGGCTGCCGGCGACAACATCCTCAAACGGATTCGATTTCAGTATCTCCCATTTCACAGCGCGACGGAACATCTGCTTCGCCACTGTGGTCCGCTTGCTGGCGGTCGCTGTGGCGATATGCGAATCAGCGAGAGACTTACGCCACTTGAGGGCGTCGAGAGGAGTGATGGTCGAGATCAGACGGTCAGCGCCGAAGTACTCGCAGATTGACTTTGTACACTGCTTGTAGGTGATCATGGTGGAGGCCTTGACCGATTTGGAAGCCTCAAAATCTCTAATCAGCTCAACCAGTTTGATTTTTTCATTCTTGCGGCTCGGCACCAGCTCGAGATCGGAGAGCTTTGTATAAAACTCGTCATCGAGGGAAGCCACCCAGGCGCCAGCGGCGGGATCCATCATTTTGGTGACTTTGGATGAGACGAGAGATTCAACGTGCTTGTGTATTTTCTCGGCATCACGAGTGCTCGCCTTCCCAATGTAGAGGCAGCGCCGGTTCGTGCCGCTGCCGAAGAAGACGCGGTGGATGCCGTTGGGTGTAGTGGAGAGGGATGCCATGGTTTATCGTCCTTTCCGAGTCTTGGCGGGTTTGGGCACAAGAACAAGATTGAGGTAGTTGCAGAGTTTGTCGATGTTTTCGCCGCGGAGAGGTTTGCCGGCGGCGACGAATCGGGAAAGCACCGACGCCGGAATTCCAGTTTGCTTGCTGATCGCGTAACGTGTTTGACCGCAATTTTCTACAGCGTGTCGGAGCGTGCTCGTGACTGTCATGTTCATCATTGTACCTCAATAATACGATTTGTGCAACTAGATCTACAGATGCTCTCCGCGGCGGCGCCGGGCTATTGCGGCGGCGGCTGTCGCTTGCTGCGACGAAGAGTCTCGAGCTTCGCGATTCCAAACTGAGCCATAGGCGACAAAGAGCCGTGCCGCCTGAGCTGAACGTCAAGAATCCCGCTCAGCCGCTTTACGAGTACTGCAGGTTTGCTGCGGACACCCGAGTCAGACCAAATATTCACCGCCTCGAATTGGATCATCGCAACCGTCATTCGTTCAGCGTTAGCGAGCTTTTTTAGATTGGGCCCTCTTACTCCGCATTGCGCCAAGGCCTCTTCGGGTGTCTTTGCATCCATCCATGCCCATTTGAACTTCTTCTCTTTCTGATTTCCGCTGAGTTCCTGCACTCCTTGCATGGTTTGTTCAGTTGGTATGTTTGTATGGATGGATGGTTTGCCATGCGCTGCGCGGGGGTTCTCCCCTTCCTGCGCGAGGGCGGTCCGAATCCTGCGCCGGGGTTTGATTTCGTTGCGTGGTGTGGACGTTCGACCAGTTTTGGCATTTGCTTTTAGTTCAATTAGACGATCAAGCCGTAGGCGGATATGGTTCGTACGCGGGCGGCCGTTTGGATCAAATCCGCCCGCGGTCGCTCTGATTGTCTCGACTAAACCCTGGTCGCGAAGTTCATTAATGACCCGCCTTACCGTACCTTCGTGCAATTTGGATGCGTGTGCGATGCTCAGATTCGAAGGCCACGCAATTCCAGTTGTGTAGTCCGCCCAATTCAGAAGCGCATAACAAACTAGGGCCTGGCTGGAGGTCAATGCCGCCTCACCAATTACCTGGATCCAGAGTTGAAGGCCTTTACGCGGTTTGCGCGTCACCGGGCGCGTCCCCGATTGCCAGAGATCGCTGGCGGCCTACGAGTTCTTTGTGTAAACTTCGGGATATTGATCCTACCGACGTGCGCCCCGTTCCTGCCAAGTTTCGGGGTCGCGTCTTTTTTAGGCCCGGGACCTGGCGGGGCGGGTTGGATGTCGCCAGGGGGCGTCGGATCTCCTTGAGTATCTGACTGTCTCCGCCTCAGGAAGTTCTCGCGCGTAACCCATACGACAGAATCTCCGCTTGGAGTGTCTCTTCTCTCGTCGCTGCTAACTACCAGACCGAGGTGGAAGAGCTTGTTGCGCCAGCGGTGGTATGTGGGATAGAAAATACAGAGTTGCTCCGATGCTTCTACATCGACTGCGCCATCGCGATGAGCGGTGAGATTTACGAAGATCCGACTCATCACAGCGGGATATTTATTCAGAACCGCAGAGTAGCTGGAAGTTGGGTCTTGATGTCCGAGCTGCTGCGTAAGCGTGGTGCGAGACGTGGTTTCTGGTTTTGGGATGAAGACCAAATCCGTAGGTTTTGCTTGCCTTGTGCGGAGTCTCCGGGTGGGATCCGGAGTTGCAAGTTGAACCTGGATTGGTGGGGTCGATCTCTTCGGACGGAAAGTTTCTAGCGGCGCCGATTTGGAAGTGCTTGATGGAAGGGTCGCCGCCTCTCCAAACGGGAGCTTGGTTTGCATGGGCTTCTTCACTTTGTGCCCCCGTCACGGGCGAGTCCGTCTACAAAGGCCTGGAGGTCGCTGCGACGGTACAAGACTTTTGATGCGACCTGGACAGCGATCAGTTTGTTTTCGGCTCGCAATCTGTCCAGGAGCCTCACCGAGATGTTCAGGAATGCCGCTGATTGTGGTCTGTCGAGAAGGTATGAGCACGACGGCGATTGTGGACTGGACAATGGATCGCTCAGGAATTGCGACATGAGAATGTCTCCTGCCAGCTGCATGTCACGTCTGCGCCTCGCTCAGGAAATCACTATCGTTCCCTGAGTGGATTAAGATCGCTCACACGCTACTGGCACAGAGATAATCGCAAGTTTTGAACAGAAGTCGTGTACACGAACCTCACTGATCTGTGTACTCATTGAGATGTGCGGTTCCGCTTGAGATGATCCGCTTGGTGTAAGACAATGATCTGCCCAGGAATTTGCGAATGCACTCGTGGGTTTCACGCACTGATTTCCCAGATCTAGTGAAGTTGTAGTATGCGGAACTTGCGAGGACCTCGCGATAGAACTCTGGAGAGATCTTGGGGAATCCGGTCAAGCGACCTTCCAGCAGTTTCAGGAGACCCTTCGCTCCATATCGGGATTTCTTCTGGGTGTGCTGAATTAACTCAAGAAGCAAGTGCCTACTCGTGTATTCGTCGAGTTTATCGAGTAGCGCTGCCGCGACATGGTCCTGTCCTACCCATAAATCGTCGATGTGCGTGAGTCGGCGTCGCGAACATTTGTCTACGCCAA
>SXOY01000326.1 GCA_005776545.1 Planctomycetia bacterium
ACGCCAGGACTGCTCCAGGCCCCTGTGACATAGCGGCCGTTTGGAGAAATCGCGTAACCCGTTGTGTTATCAATGGTATTTGGAACCGGGGTAAACGATGGTCCCTGCGCTTCCGCGAGCGAACCTGCAAGCAGGAGTCCAGCTGCGCACGCGAATTTCTTCAAGTTCGAATACTTGCGGCCGCTCTTTGTGTGTGTTCTCATTGGGTTCATCATGATCATCTCCGTCAGCTGAGGTCTTGCTATTTTCCGCTCGTTACGCGGCGTGCTACTCCTCTTCAGCGGAATTCCGGGTTTCGTAACGCCAAGATTTGTTAATGGGAGGCTCGAATGGACCGAATTCAGCGCCATCAGGCGGCGATGTGTCCGATAACAACTGCTAAGTGAGCGAGTCCGGATTCGCATCTATCCCAGAATTACCGCTCTGTTTGAGTTGCTAATCGTTCTGCTGTTGCTCGTATCGCGAGATTCACCGCGTGGCACTGATCAATAGGCTCGACGAATCCGTCGCGAGCAATCTCCATCGCCAACCGGGATGCAATTCTGGCTTCCTCGATTCTTCCAAGTGCGGCAAGGCTCTCTGCCTGTTCATTGTAAAGGAACCCATTCGCCCATGCCGCGCCTTTCTTGCGCAGAACGACCGGCAACCGAGTCTCAATTGCCGCGAGTGCCTCCTCCGGTCGAGAGAGCTTTCTCAATGCCTGCGCGCGAACTGCAACAAAATACGTGCCCCAGTCTTCGGATATCACCGGGTCGGTGAGATCTACGCCGACCGCCGCCTCATGCGCTGATTTCTCGGCATACTCAAGCTCAGTTCCGGCCAACGCAAGAATTCGCGCATGCTTCCCCTGACTGATGAATGCGCCGATCGTGCCGGGATGATTGCGTTTTGCATGTGCCGCTTCGATTTCTCGAGAATATGCCACGGCAACATCCGCCTGCCCAAGCCGTACGTAGCACTTGATCAACTCTCCAGTGATTTCAATGCTGCGGGGATTCAGGGGAAACGTCAATCGATCGAGAGTTGTGCGGGCCAGGAGGTAATTCTCCACAGCCTGTTTCTGCGACTCGCATTGTGTCGAAAGTACGCCAGCGATTTGTAATGAGGTCTCTGCCCATAAGAGCGACCCGCGCTTCCCCTGCGATTCGAGTTTCCCTTGAGCCTTTCGCAGCAGGTCAAGTGCCTCGGCGGTATTTTCAACCAACGACCCCAGTCGGACCGTCTCGGCCAGAAGTTCTCGCGATTCGGGTCCAAATGCTATCTCAATATTACGATACTGATCACGAAGTAACTGCTCACCGCGTTCTACGTCGTGACGTCTTGAAATGAGAGCGTTCGCAAAAGTGCCGACGCACACTCGCGAAAGTGATCCAGTCGGTCCATACGCAGTGAGGCTCGATTCATAGGCGATTTCACTATGATGTAAAGCTGCCACACTATCGTTTTTTAGCAGTGCTTCATGTGCACATTGAAGGTGCGACAAGATTGTTCTTCGATGCAGTGGGCCAAATGTCGCTTCGTTCAGTTGAAGAGATTCCCTGCTGAATGACTCCGTGCGCGGGTCCATACCGGTCTCGCGGAGTGTCTCAGCAAGCAGAGTTAACATGTCCGCCCGCAGCACTGGATCATCGTGAAACTGCCCCTGCACTTTGTCGGCTGCTAACAAGATCATGTCACGAGCGGTCACTGTCTTCCCGGGAGTGCCAGCAGAACCCCATCCCTCCGGTATTTGATAGGGATACAGGTCTGGGTCCCATAGCAATTTGTCAGGTCCAGAGATCTCAAGTGGGCTTGCCGATCGCAACGTATTGATCAGAAAGTCTGCCGAGCGAGTCGCGCGTTCGCTCTGCATCAGTGCTACACGTGTTGCCGCATGCGCACGTGACAACCCGATGGCCAGCCCCGTCATCCCTGTGACAAGCGCTATCGCCACCGCAATTCCTGCCGCCATTCCAAAGCGATTCCGCTTTGCAAACAAATGTACAAGATGCGCTGCCGATGAGTGTCGTGCCTGAACCGGTCTATACCCCAGAAAACGCTGAATATCCGCGGCTAGTTCCGTCGCCGATTGATACCGCTGCTCGCGGTCTTTTTGCATCGCTATTTCAACAATCGCTTCCAGATCGCCAGCAAGCGAGTGATCATGTTCAGAAATTCTCCTGGGCGCCTCGCCCCGTATCACTCGAATCGCATCAGCCACCGAACCGGTGTCTACGCGATAAGGCACCTGACCCGTCAGCAGTTCATACAGCACCACACCCAGCGAATACACATCCGATCGAACATCGACATCCAGCGGATCTCCTGAGCAGGATTCAGGACTCATGTAACCAAGTGTTCCTACGAGCTTCCCCAATTTGCCTTTCTGCGGTGGCAGGCGAGTCTCCTCCAACGCCTGTGCGACGCCGAAGTCAATCACTTTCGGAGCATCGCCGCCATCTATGAGAATATTGGCCGGCTTGATATCCCGGTGAACAATCCCTCGCTGGTGTCCGTGCTGAATCGCTTCGCATACCCGGATGAACATCTTTAATACGTCGTTCCGTGTGGGCGTGCGCTCGCGAACCCACTGATCAATGGGATGTGCATCAGGAATGAACTCCATCGCGATAAATGGTGTTACTGTCCCCGACACGTCGCGCTTATGGGTTCCGGATTCATACACCTGTGCAATTGCTGGATGTCGAAGCCGCGCAAGAATGCGAGATTCATCATCAAAACGTGTTCGCATCGATTCCGTCAGCAGCGTGCTATGCAGGAGTTTCACCGCCACACTGCGGTCCAGCGTGGTATCAATGGCCTCAAATACCGAACCCATACCGCCAGAGTCGATCAACCGAACAATGCGATACTTCCCGATCATTTCTCCGGGGGTGATCTTCGCGTGCAATTCCAGTCCCGCTTCTGTCCACGCGCGGTTGGTATCGCCGAGTCCATATTGTGCACCTTCGTGCGCTGCCAGCAACGACAGTACTTCCGTGCGAAGCCCTGGC
The DNA here is from genome assembly GCA_005776545.1 of Planctomycetia bacterium. Next base: position 2,994 of record SXOY01000326.1, read on the forward strand.
TCGAGCGCGCATTGCGCAAGTATCTCCTCGCGTACAGGTCCCGAAGCTTCGAG
>SXOY01000327.1 GCA_005776545.1 Planctomycetia bacterium
CGGATTCGATGCGCTCGCGCACGAATTGATAGACGGTGGCCCGTTTGTCGCTTCCAACCACGCGAGTGATGATGGGTTTGCGACCAGGCGGAAGGCTCTTGATGGTGGAGATATCCAGATCGCCAAAGAGCGTGATGGCAAGGGTGCGCGGGATCGGCGTTGCGGTCATGACCAGGACGTGCGGCGTGATGGTCTCGCCGCTATCTGACTTAACAGTTGAGGAAGCGCGGAGGCGGGCACGCTGGGCGACGCCGAAGCGATGCTGCTCATCGATGACTGCGACTGCCAATGAGCGGAATTTCACGTTCTCTGTCAACAGTGCGTGTGTGCCAATGAGAAGGTCAACCCGTTCGCCGGGAACAATTGAATTCAGGCCTTTGAGAATCGCTTTTTTCTCTTTGGGCGGCGTTCCTCCCAGCAGCAGGGCAACTTTCAACTTGGAATGTGTCAGCAGTTTCGAGATGGAACGCATGTGCTGTTCGGCGAGGATTTCCGTGGGAGCCATGAGTGCGGACTGGTGTCCGGAAGCGGCAGCCATGAGCATGGCGTACACGGCGATAACGGTTTTTCCAGCACCGACATCACCCTGCACCAGCCTGTTTGCGGGAACTCCTGCGGAAAGTTCGGCGATCACATCTTTCAGGACCTCGTCTTGAGAACTGGTAAATGTAAATGGAAAGAGTTTGCGGATGTGGGTATCGATTTGCTGATTCCAGCGCAGAGCTGGCGCAGTGAGCAAGCCGCGAAGGTGGGCGCGTTTCATGTGAACACCCAATTGCAGCATCAGCAACTCGTCGTACGAAAGTCGCCGAAGTGCGTGGCGGGCCGCAGGTTCATCGGGTGGACTGTGAATATCCAGATACGCGTGCGAGAGAACTGGCATCTCTCTGGTTTTGCAGAACGCGGCGGGAAGGTGGTCTTCGATCTGTTTGCTGGCGGGCCTGATGATTGCGGAAATGACCCGTTCGATCTGAGCGCTGGAGATTTTCTGAGTGGCGGGATACACCGGGCGAAGTTCATCGTGGTCGAGCGTTGGAGGTTCATCGCCAGCTGCGAGCACCTGAAAATCGCCGCCGACTATCTGTTTGGCACCCATGTATTCGCCGCAGAGGCCCTGCACGCGAATTCGCATTCCGGGAATAATCCGGTCATTGAGCCAGGGTTGATTAAACCAGATCAGGTCTATGCGGCCTGTGTCATCTTCGAGAGCGGCCTGAAATCGTGGCTTGGCGGTGCGAGGTTTTTGTAACATTCGCGTGTTGGTGATTTCGCCGCGTGTGCACACGACGTGCCCGACTGTGAGCTGATCGATCGTGGTTTCAGATTCAATTCGTTCATGACGGATGGGGAGATGGGCGATTAGTTTTCCGACCGTCGAAAGGCCCATTCCCTCAAGTGATTTGCAGATTTGCGGGCGAAGTCCGGGGATGACACCAGTCAATGTTGCAAGGTGAGTCGAAAGGTCGATGGACTCGATCGAGGCCGGCGGCGGATTGGGATTCGGAATCGATGCGCTCATGGAGTGGTGGGGGTCGGGGTGGGTGCGGCAAAGTCGGGCGGTGGTTCAATGTGCGGGTCGATTTCGCGGAGGTAGTCCCAGGAGTAAATGCCGGTGGTATGGCCATCGGAGAACTCAATCTTCAATGCGTAGTGACCGGCGAGCTGGGCATCGCTGATCGTCAGTTCCTGAGTTGAACGTTGCATCAAGGCACTGGGGAGAACTGTAAGCGGGTTTTTTGTAATCTCCTGGCGAAGGTGGCGCATATCTGCGCTGGGAGACATCTTGCGGAGATATACCACCGAATAGAAAGTGGTGCGACCATCGGACCATTGCAGGGCAAGTCCTTTTTGTTTCTGAATGTCGATTCTAATTGGCGCATCCACTGTGTATGACTCTTTTCTCAGTTATAGTTTGTTCGCTGAGTACACCATAATAAGAGGACACACCAATGACAGCGGAACTTGCGGACCAGATTCCGGCGGCGATAGATGTGATTGGCTCGCCCGCATGTGTAGGCCTAGATCCGGTCATTGAGAAATTGCCTTCTCAGCTTGCAGCAGAAAGCTCGGCCCTTGAAGCAGTTGAGCGTTTCAGCAAAGGGGTCATCGATGCGGTTGCTGGTGTTGTGCCTGTCGTTAAGCCGCAGAGTGCCTGCTTTGAAAGGTATGGATCCGCAGGATTCGCGGCACTTGAGCGCACGGTAGCGCACGCAAGATCGAAGGGACTTCTGGTACTTTTGGATGCAAAGCGAGGCGATATTGGAATAAGTGCTGAGCACTATGCCGCCGCTGCAAAGAACATGGGGGTTGATGCCATCACGTTGAGCGGGTATCTCGGTCCCAGCACGATCGAGCCGTATCTCAAAGCTGGGCTTGCGGTGTTTGTACTCGTGCGCACAAGCAATAGCGACAGTGATGTTGTGCAGAGTCAGAAGTTGGTGGGAGGGGAGACAGTCGCGGAGATGATGGGGAGGATGGTTGCCGGTCTGTCAAAGACCGTTGGAAAAGCCGGGTTGTCAGCGGCCGGAGCGGTGGTGGGGGCGACCAAGGCCGCGGATGCACAGATGTTGAGGAAGTTGATGCCGCGACAGATGTTCTTAATTCCTGGATATGGAGCACAAGGCGGGACGGTTGATGATATTCGGCACATGTTGCGACCTGGTGCAGGATCTGCTGGCGCCCGCGGCGTCTTGGTGACTGCGAGTCGATCGGTGATCTATCCAAATGCCGAGCCAGGAGTTTCATGGACGGAGTCGATCGCGAAAGCCGCTCGGCAATTTTCGTCGGAAATCAGGGCCATTGTGTAAAAAAGACATGAGTGCGCCCAACCCGACGCACCCACATCGAAAGACTGGAATTGGTTTTTAGCGGCGGCGTCGAATGATGGCGATTCCGCCCAGCCCAAGCAACGAGAGCGATCCGGGTGTTGGGGTGACGTGTGCTGACCACGAACCTTCGGATCTCCATTCTGCGGTTGGATTTCCTGCATCGTTGAGTGTC
>SXOY01000328.1 GCA_005776545.1 Planctomycetia bacterium
GGCGCGGGCCAAGGGCGTGAAAGTGATTACGTGGGATGCGGATGCGGGGACTGAAGCTCGCGAGTTTTTGGTGAATCAGGCGACGGCGAAGGATATTGGATTTGCGCTTGTGGATGCAATGGCGAAGGACATTGGCGGCGATGAGCCCGAGGGAGAGGTCGCGATCGTGACTGCTTCGTTGACGGCGGCGAACCAGAATGAGTGGATTAAGTACATGAAGGAGCGGCTGGCAAAGTATCCGAAGCTGACATTGGTCGCGACGAATCCAAGCAATGAAGATCAGCGGCTGGCGTTTTCAGTGTCGCAGGATTTGATGAAGGCGCACCCGAATTTGAAGGGGATCTTTGGAATCAGCTCGGTTGCGTTCCCGGGTGCGGCGGAGGCTGTGAAGCAGGCGGGGAAGACGGGGAAGGTGCTGGTGACGGGTTTGGCGACACCCAATGACATGAAGGCGTATGTGAAAGAGGGGGTTGTGAAGTCGGTGGTGCTTTGGAACACGATCGATCTGGGGTATCTGACGGTGCACGCCGCGGAAGCGATGGCAAATGGAAAGTTGAAGGCGGGAGATAAGACGATCAAGGCGGGGCGGCTGGGTGAGAAGGTGATTGAGGGGGATCAGATTTTGCTGGGGAAGATTTTGATTTTCACCAAGGACAATATTGATCAGTTTGATTTTTGAGTGATTGCAGTTGGAACCTTGTATACTGCGGCACCTATGAAACTGCCTGCTGGAATAACTGAGAGTGATTTGTGCCGCCGTTTGGATCGATTTTCGATCGAGACGCCGTCTTGGGGGTATGCGGATACAGGGACGCGATTTGGCAAATTTTTGCAGGATGCGGCGGCGACGACGATTGAAGAGAAACTGGCTGACGCGGCCGCGGTGCACAGCGTTACCGGATGTTGCGATTCGGTTGCGGTGCATGTGTTGTGGGATTTTCCCGCCGGTGTGAAAACCAGCGATGTGGCGGCGAAAGCGAAGGCGCTTAGGCTCAAGATCGGGTCGATCAATCCCAATGTGTTTCAAGATCAGTGCTACAAGCTGGGGTCGGTCTCGAATCGCAATCCGGCGATTCGCAAGCAGGCGACTGATCACATCCTGGAAAGTGTAAGACTGGGGAAAGATGTCGGGTCGAGTCTTTTGAGTCTGTGGTTTGCAGATGGGACGAATTATCCAGGGCAGGGGAACATCCGTCAGCGCAAGAAGTGGTTTGAGAGTGCGCTGCGGCAAGTGCATGATGCGATGCCGCCTGAGATGATGATGTTGGTGGAGTACAAGCCGTTTGAGCCGGCGTTTTATCATACAGATATTGCGGATTGGGGCATGGCGGCATCACTGGCGCGACATGCGGGGAAACAGGCGAAGGTGCTGGTGGATACCGGGCATCATTTGCCCGGGTGCAATATTGAGCACATCGTCGCGTTCCTGATTGATGAGGGAATGCTGGGTGGATTTCACTTTAACGATCGCAAGTATGCGGATGATGATTTAACGGTTGGGAGTATTGACCCGTATCAGTTGTTTAGGATTTTCAATGAGATCGTGCTGGCGGAGCGCGAGACGGGGAAAGACCTGAATGTTGCGTACATGATTGATCAGTCGCACAACATCAAGCCTAAGACCGAGGCGATGATTGAGACGGTGGTGACCGCACAGGAGTATTTCTGCAAAGCCCTATTGGTGGATCATCGAGCTGCCGCAGCGGCAAGAGAGATTGATGATGTGGTGATGGCCGAGCGGGCGCTCAAGGATGCGTTTGCGACCGATGTGCGGCCGTTTCTGGCGGAGTATCGGGCGTCGAAGGGCTTGCCGCGGGAGCCGCTGCAGGCGTTCAGGGCGAGCGGATATGTTGCAAAAGTCGCGGCGGAGCGTGGGCCACGGAAGTCAAAAAGCGGCGGGGCATACGCGTGAGCAAATGGATGCCGCCAAACAAGGGGAATAAGCACTTTCTTGCGATAGACCTTGGCGCATCGAGCGGTCGTGGCGTTGTGGGGACATTTGATGGAGCGCGATTAACCCTGCGGGAAATCCATAGATTTGAGAACAGACCGGCAAAACGTAAGTCGGGGCAGCACTGGGATTCGAAGCGCCTTTTCGAAAATGTAAAGAAGTGTCTGATCCGGGCACGCGAGCGAGGATTTGAACTTGGTGGCGTCGGGATCGATACGTGGGGCGTGGATTACGGGTTGCTGTCGGCGTTTGGAGAGTTGCTTGAAACGCCGCGGCATTACCGCGATCTGCGAACAGCAGGCGTCATGGAAGAAGTGGGCAAGTTGATCGGGCGCGAGCGCATCTATGAAAAAACAGGAATTGCGTTTTTGCCCTTCAACACGCTGTATCAGTTGATAGCAGAGAAGCGAGCGGGTGGATTGGACGATGCGCGAGCACTGGCGTTCATGCCCGACCTGCTGAATTACTGGTTGACGGGAGTGTGGCAGACAGAACGGACCATTGCGAGCACTTCGCAGTTCTTCGATCCAGTGGCGAATACCTGGGCCAACGATATCTTGAAAGACCTGGGATTGCCATCGTGGATCATGCCCGAAGTGAAAGAGCCAGGGACGGTGATCGGCAAATTGCGTCGAACAATTGCGACTGAGACGCGCTGCGAGAAAACCGTGGTAATTGCACCAGCGAGTCACGACACGGGATCGGCAGTAGTTGCGGTGCCGGGGGTCGGAAACGACTGGGCGTATATCAGTTCAGGGACGTGGTCGCTTGTTGGGAGAGAGATTGCCTCGCCGATTTGTACCTCCGCGGCGATGGATGCGAATTTTACCAATGAATGCGGGTTGGAAAAGACAATTCGGTTTCAGAAAAATGTGACCGGGTTGTGGATCTTGCAGGAATGTCAGCGAGTGTGGGCGAGTGAAAGCAGAAACTATGAGCACGGCCAACTCGCGGCATTGGCGGAATCAACCGAGGAATTGAGAAGCTTCATTGATCCAGATGATCCGGCGTTTGCTGAATTTGGCGAAATGCCTAAACGGGTCCAGGAATTTTGCGAACGCACCAAACAGCCAGTACCAGTGAGTCACGGGGCAATCGCGCGATGTGTGATCGAAGGCCTTGCGCTGAAATGCCGCGTGGTGCTTGAGCAACTTGAGCGGTTAACGGGCAAAGTAAGCACAATTCACATGGTGGGCGGCGGGGTACACAACGCGTTGTTGTGCCAGTACACAGCGAATGCGATGGAACGGCCGCTTATTGCCGGTCCCGTAGAGGCAACCGCCATCGGGAACATCATGGCTCAGGTGTTGGCGATGGACGGAGTGAAGTCGCTGCGCGAGATTCGAGGCGTGGTAGCGGCGTCATTTTCGCCGCTTCGATATGAACCCGTTCGGGGCGATGTGTGGGTCGAAGCGATAAAGCGATACAGAGCGTTGCTGAGAGTGTGATGGTCTGAGCTATCTGGTATGATCGCGGCATGAAGCGTTCCCTATCAATTGTCGCCGCAGTTTTGATTTCGGCAGTGTCACATTCTGCGTTTGCCCAAACTGCGTTGGAAGCCGGATTCAAGAATCCGCCAGCGCAGGCCAAACCGCATACGTGGTGGCACTGGATGAATGGGAATGTGACGAGGAAGGGGATCACGGCTGATCTCGAAGCGATGAAGCAGATCGGGCTGGGTGGGGCACAGATTTTCAATGTGTCCGAGAGCATCCCGGATGGTCCAATTGTGTACAACAGCGACGAGTGGCGCGGATTGGTGAAGTTCGCGGCCAGTGAAGCCGAGCGGCTTGGGCTGGAACTGTGTATTCACAATTGTGCGGGATGGTCGAGCAGTGGCGGGACGTGGGTGAAGCCTGAATATGCGATGCAGACGGTGGTGTTCAGTGAGGCAAAGGTGACGGGGCCAGGGCCGTTCACTGCCGAGTTGGTGCAGCCAAAAACGAATGCTGGGTATTACAAAGACATCGCGGTGATCGCGTTCCCGACACCGAAGGATGACGCAACGCGGATCAAGGATTTCAGGTCGAAGGCGTTGTATGACTACACCTATGGACAGCAGCCTTCGATGGAGAAGGTGTCGAGCGATGCGACTATCAAGATTTCGGGCATGATTGATTTGACCGCGAACCTCGTGAATGGGAAGTTGAATTGGGAAGTGCCAGCGGGTGAGTGGACGGTGTTGAGGATTGGGCACACGGCTACCGGCGCGGTGAATGCGCCGTCGCCAGTGTCGGGGCGCGGGCTTGAAGTCGACAAGATGAGCCGCGAGGCGTTTGACCAGTTTTGGGCGGGCGGAATGGCACCCTTGATCAAGGAACTTGGGCCGCTGGCGGGGAAGGTTTTGAACAATGTTCTCGTGGATAGCTATGAAGTTGGTTGTCAGAACTGGACGCCGAAGTTCCGCGAAGAGTTCAAGAAGCGGCGCGGGTACGACATGTTGATGTATATGCCGACGATGACGGGTCGGTATGTTGAGAGCGGCGAGACTTCCGAGCGGTTCCTGGTTGACCTGCGCCGGAC
>SXOY01000329.1 GCA_005776545.1 Planctomycetia bacterium
CAGATGACCTCGCCATATGTATTAAGTAGATTCGAATTGGTTGTGCCCGCGCCCAGATTCACCCATTCGCCCAGCCATGAGTCGCCCAGGTGTCCATCGTTTCCCTTGTTTGAATACCCCTGCACAATCGTGCCGCCAATCTCGCCGGCAACCTTGCAATACGGGCCAATTGCGGTGTTGGCCTTGATGAGTGACTTGTCGAGCACGTGTGAATCGCGACCGATGTAGCATGGACCAATAAGCACCGAGCCGGGTCGAATCGTCGCGCGATCGTCGATCACAATCGGCCCGCTTTCCAGATCAAATGTAACACTCGGGTAGATTTTCGCTGATCCCATCACATGCAATGCGTGTGAGCCAAACGCAATCGTGTCGGGCGGCGGCGAGCTTTGTGTGATTTTCCTCCCCAATAACTCAAGATCGGTCGCAATGCACGTGTCTCGATATCGACGCCAGTGCCAGGGTCGTGTCATCATCGCATGGTCCATGCGGCGATCTGCCTTGAACGACCCATCTTTGAAAAACGACTGCACGCTCGCCCGATCCATGATTCCCGAAACGAGTGACTTTCCTTCAGCATCACCGACAACTTCCGCGGTTGGCGCACCCAGATTCCAGGCCTTGATCAACGGGCATCTTCCGTTGATAATGTGAATCTTCTCGCCGCTCGGCAAGGCGTTTATTGAAATTCCCGGATGGTTCTGCCGCGTAACTTCTTCCAGCGCCGCTGGCACCAGCAATGCATCAGGAGCGTGTCCTGCTGCCGCGGTCAAGCGTTCAAAAGTTGTCATCGCCCCGGTGCGAATATCAAACGATGCCCGCATGTCATTCAGCGGCGCGAGTGAATACCCATCATCAAAGAGCACAAGCGGGGGGGTTGCCATGCTGCGAGTGTAATGCGGCACTATCGACCACGTCAATCACGCCGTGCAAAGCGTCTTGATTGCAAGTTCGCAAATCCGAAATATGACGCCAGCGGCAACAGTGCAAGTGCCAGCACCATCCCCAGAAGCCCGGAATAGAACGCCGAGGCGAGTCGCCGCAAAAGCTCACTCCCCGCCGCCATCGCCACCGGTTCAGAGAACCAGCCTCGAATTGTCAAATATGACAACACCATGACCTGCACAACGGCAAATCCCAAACCGGCGAGCAACCCAAAGGTCAGCGGATTTCGCCGCATGAGCATGCCCCGCGAAAGCAACATCAACTGTGCGGCAAGCAGATACCCGAGTGTGTATGGCCCAAGCAGCACAGCCTCATTTCCATTTGCAAGCACAACTGGATTGAGCAGATCGACCAGCAGCCCCAGAAAAAACGCGGCTGAGTAAATCGTTACAGGAGTTGCGGCAAGTGCAACCAGCACGAGCAGCGAGAACACAAACGAGGGAGCGATGGAAGTATTTCCCAGCTCCAGAGCGCGACGCATGCCGAGTTCAAAACCGAGCAACACCCACGCCACCAGACTGAAAATGAGCCAATTCACTTTCTGGCTCCTTCCACCGCGGGTTCTTCTTCGGTTGAAATCAGCAGCATGACATCGCTCACTCGGTCAAGCTGCGGAATCGATGGGCGAACGGTCACGGTGTTGCGACCAGGATTGTTCTGCGATGGTTCCACGCGAATGACCTCGCCGATCAACATGTGTTGAGCAACGGCAGACCATGTCAATTTGTCATCAATTCGAACGCGGTCCCCAATCTGCGGCGTGTATGGCAATAAAGTCGCCTTATTCACCTCATACTGAATATCCCCGACAAGTGTTCCATCACCCACTGGCTTCAGTACCGTCGAGAGTGAAACAGGAGCTGCCCCAGGTGGGCCTGAAAGGAGAATGCGTGCTCCAACTGGTCCGGCACTTGGATGTGTGATCGGCAATACATAACAGAGTCGAGCATCAACACTCTGAATTCGACCCAGAATCTGCACTCCCCGAATCGTTGCAACGCTTGAAAGCGTCACGCCATCACTTCCACCGATCCGAATCGCAAGTGTTCCAGAGGACAGATCAGAGGAGTTCGCCACCACCGGTCGCGACAAGATTCGAGTCTGTAATCCCGGAAACTCAGTTCGCACCTGTTGCAGTGCCGCGATGACCCCGGTCAGTCGATCCACCTCCGCCGATTTCTGCAGGTACATCTGCTGAAAAGCATCACGCTCTTCCCGCAACGTCCGCATCATGTCATTGTCAACCGGGATTTCCGCAGGCCGCAGCCACGTTGTCAGTGCATGCAATGGCCCAGAAATCGGTGCAACAAGTGTGAGCGCGGGACTTTTAAACCAATTCACCCACGCGATGTACCGCGCCGGCAAAAGTCCGAGCACTGCCACCACAGCGATTGCAAAAGGGAGCATTCGCTGCGGCAAAGGAAGTTGTGAAAATCGGCGCATCATGATGTGACGCTAGAGGCTAGGCCGATCCCCAATAATTCGCACCAGTTGATGCAGTAAAGGTCGGCCCCCCGGATGCTCTCATCGGCTGACGTTGTTTTCCAACGTTTCTGCCCATTCATCCAGGTGATCCAGATACGCGCATGTGCCGCGGGCGACACACGTAAGCGGATCATCTGCGAGTTTCACTTCGAGGCCAGTCGCCTTGGAAATGACTTGTGGCAGGCCGCGAAGCAGCGAACCGCCGCCGGCCATGGTGATTCCATTTTCTACCAAATCTGCTGCGAGTTCTGGTGCTGCACGTTCAAGTGTCCGCATGACCGAATCCACAATTGCCTGCACCGGTTCTTGCAGTGCTTCGCGGATTTCTACACTCTTGACCATGACCTTGCGGGGCATGCCTGAAATCATGTCGCGTCCGCGCACTTCCAGTTCGCGTTCTGGCTCGACTTCAAACGCTGAACCAAGTTCGATCTTGATGCGTTCAGCAGTCTGCTCACCGATCTGAATGTTGTACGAACGCTTCATGTAATCCATGATCGATTCGTCCATGTCATCGCCGGCGACACGAACAGATTCGCACACGGCAATATCTGCGAGCGACATGATGGCGACTTCGGTGGTGCCGCCGCCGATATCGACGATCATCGATGCGGTTGCTTCCGCAAATGGAAGTCCTGCACCAATTGCGGCGGCGACAGGCTCTTCAATCAAGAACGTCTTGTGCGCGCCAGCGCGGTCGGCTGATTGAAACACAGCTTCTTTTTCGACGGCGGTGATGCCGCTGGGAACGCTGATCACAACTCGCGGCCGCACAATGCGGTTGTTTCCGTTGGCCTTGCGAATGAAATATGAAAGCATCGCTTCGGTGATCTCAAAATCGGAAATCACGCCGTCTTTGAGTGGACGAACAGCGGTGATTGACCCCGGTGTGCGGCCAAGCATTTCCTTGGCGACCCAACCCACGGCCTCACCGTTTTTGAGTACCTGGTTCGTACCCTTTTTTACCGCGACCACGCTCGGCTCGTTAAGCACGATGCCGCGGCCACGTATCGACACCAGCGTGTTGCAGGTGCCAAGGTCGATTCCCATATCCACTCTGAACATTCCCAAGAGTCGGTCAAAGTTCACGGCTGGACCTTGCACAAATGTGGATCGCCCTTTCAAAGCTCCGCCTTGAAGAACCAATCCAACAGTTTTCCGCGCATTCCGCGGCGGGTAAGGGTATCGAAGCGCAGCGCCCGAAGCGAGAAATTCCGCTGACAAGTCCGGTTTGTGCCAGTATTTGTTTGTGTGCTCCCCAACTACCCCAACTTGTCGGTTGCTGACAGGTCTTGTCGGATTCGACGACAAGTCACCGCTTTGGGGGACTCCGAGGGGCAAGTTCTGTTCGCTGTCTTCCGAATGCAGAACAACGAACCCCGAATGTGAATGAGTGGGCTGCATGTGCTCAGCCGGGCAGGTGCTACGACGCAAAGGCAGGATTCAATAACGGCTGACACGAGTACCGCACCGCCCGCTTGGCATTGCAAAACTCTTGGAAAGCGGCTGCAATCGAGCAACTTTTATCTCCCTAATCGGTCCCATATCTCGCAACCGCAGCCCAACCACCTGCGAATACTCCCCTACCTGGCTCTCACGCCAGTTTCGCGCACTCGCCGCGAACCTCGAAGGGGTGTCCATGAACTTGTTCCCGTGGTCTGGCCTGCCTGGCTGTATGCGTCGAGCTTTTTGGCTTTTCGCCTTGGTATTCACCACTGCGCACACACTACCCGTTCACGCCCAATGCATCCCCGCTCTCGAACCAGTTGGCACGTACGGCGGCCTCGACGGCTTCGTTCACACGCTCACGCCGCTCTCTAATGGCTCCGTGTTTCTCGCTGGTGATTTCACAATCGCAGGCCGCCAATCCGTCACTTCTCCCGCAATCTGGAACGGCACACAATTCCAATCACTTGCCCCAATCACCGATGGCGTGATCTTCACCTCGACCATCCACAACAATCAGATCGTGATCGGCGGCAGTTTCCGCCTCCCCAATCTGCCGAACTCCATCACCATCGCGGCGTGGGATGGCGCTTCCTGGAACCCCCTGGGCCTCCAGCCTTCTGGCACCGTCTTCAAACTCTTCAGCACCGCAAACGGTCTCCTTGCCGGTGGCGACTTCTCACTCTTTGGTTCTACCGAAATCATCCATCTTGCCTCGTTCGCAAGCTCATCTTCAACCTGGCAGCGTCACAGCATCCAGCCCGATGACACTGTCTTCGCAATCGCAACTCTTGACAATCTCCTCCTCATCGGCGGCGACTTCTATGCTGTCAATGGCACAGTCTGCCGCAACATCGCCTTGATCTCCAACAACTACCCGATCGCACTCGATCGCGGCCTTGATCGAACTGTCTACGCCGTCACCTTCTTTGAAAACTCAATCATCGCTGGTGGTAGCTTCGAATCTGATTTCCGGTCTATTACTCCCGGTGTTGCCCGCTTCGAAAACGGCAATTGGCAAGCGCTCGCGGGCGGCGTGAGTGGCGATGTCTACGAATTCCGCGAAATCGGCGGCAAGCTCTACGCCGCGGGCGCACTGCCAACCGGCGTTGTCTACCTCGAAAACGACACATGGCACTCTGGCGGCAATCCGATCGACGGCATCGCCTATTCGGTTGCCC
>SXOY01000330.1 GCA_005776545.1 Planctomycetia bacterium
ACTTGTTCCTGGTGTTATCTGCGGGCGAGGTCATTCATGTCGCAGAAAAGCCGGCTGAGCGCGCGCGGCAGGATTACTTGCTGGACGTTGCGGTTGCCAATGAGTGCCGCATTGAGAAGGCAGGACTTATTGTCACCTCTGTCGAGGATCGGCAGGTTTTCGCGGCTGGGTTCACCTTCAGGCGTGTTGGCAATGGCTTGTTCTATCAACTTCGCCGCCGCAGCGCGGTCTTTGCTGTTGCAAATGCGAAGCGTGATGAGATTTGGATGTGTGACGGGTTCGCCACCTCGAATTGCGTTGAGCATGATTGAAACGGGATCGACTTCGGGGCGCAAGGCTAGAGGGAGGGGGCAGGCTTTTCCGAGTTGGTCCCGCATGGCGTCAAGATATGTGTCGCATTCTGTGCCGCCGGTCAGCATCCTTATTCGAGTTTCTGCAATCTCTAAGCGGACTTTCTTTATGATTTCCGCAAGCGCCTGCCCGGGAAGGTTGAGGTGATCCACGAACTCTTCGATCGGGTACAGCACTTCGTTGCCGCTGGTCCCAAGCAAAAGGCAGTGTGCGAGACGATTGGCGAGTGCGAGCGGGACAATATCATCTACACCTCGGGGCGCGGTTGAACTGATATTTTGAAGCGGCAGTTGATGACAGGAGAGTGTGAGGATCTGTGCAGGTGAAAAATTCCAGCTTCGCATGACTTTCTCAGCGACTTCTGCATGACTGTGCAAGAGCAGTCGAGCTTCAATTAGTTCAAGCGGAAGTTCCAGATCATCGAAGGCACTGATGACACGCGAGTGCTGATCGCGGAGATGTTCTATGAGAAGTAGGCGTCCAATGTCGTGAAGCAAACCAGCGGTGAAAATGGCATCGCAATATTCTCTCGGACGGTGTAAGGCTTCGGCTATGTGCAACGCAAGCGTGCCGCACACGAAGCTGTGCTCCCAGAACCAGTCTGGTCTGAACCACCCATCTATCGCCGTTCCGTTGAACGCATCGACGGTCGGCACAGTTTTGATAACCGCGAAAATCTGGTCGAGACCAATACGCGCCACTGCTTTCAGCACGGTGTCGGCATGAGAAGCGCTTTCGAGGTCGGCAGAATTTGCCAGCCTCATGACAAGGAGCGAAAGGGCAGGGTCTTTGCGAATGATCGAAGCAAGCGACTGCACGCTTGTATCACTGCCCTGAGAGAATCGCAGCACTTCTTCGACCACTGGGCGCAAGCATCGCAATTGCACCGTGTCTGCCTGCAACGTCTCAAGGAGCTGAGAGCGAGAGATGATTGGAGTAAGTTCTCCAAGTTGGTGTGCAGCGGCCTCATCGGTCAACGCTCCCTTGCGGCGGCGGGGCAGTGCCTTTTTTGGGGCGGCTGGTGCGGGTGGCACGGCTGCTGTGAAAGATGTCGCTTGTTTCGTAACGGAATTAGTTGGGGATGAGACTGCGGCGGGTGATGGAGTTGCAGCGGGGCTGGCTGTTGGAGCTTTGTTTTGTGTTGGTGTAGAAGGGGTTGCAATAGCTGGCGCAGCGAAGAACTTTGAAACTCGCTCGAACAAGTCAAGTGCCCAGTTGCCATTCTTGAGGATCAGCGCTGATACACCAAGCTTTGCTAATTTGAGAATTGTCTCCTTGGGAATCGTCTCGGAGATCATGAAAACCGGTGTGGCAAGAATGGCCGGGTCGGCACGAATCCCCGCGAGGCAGGAAAGGCCATCTTTCCCATTCAAGTGCATGTCCAGCAGCACGAGATCATGTTTCATGCGTTTGAGAGTATTGATCGCGAGGTCGGCTGACTCTACGGCATTGACCACGTGGCCGGATTTTTCCAGCACCGTCTTGATTGCCTCTTTGGCGCGGTCGGAGTGGTTGACAACGAGAATTGTGGTCATGCTAATTCCCCTCAGGAGAGGCATGCAACTGAGAGATGTGCAATAGTCTCGTGTTGCCACCAGAATAACCTGCCGCATAACAGGCGAGATTGGATTTGATATATCTCTGATTCGGCATGAATCCGCTGATACATCACTCTCAAATTCAGATCAGCACTTGATACGTGCGTCTTACGCGTGTGAGGCACCGAAAGTGGGGATGGATCGACAGAGCAAGCCTGTCTGCCATTGCGCACCGGCTGTGGGATGGCACCTGGGGTATATTTTTGCGGAACGGCGACACCCCATTTGGGTTATCATGTCGCCATGATGCAACCGGTTCAGAACGCAGAAGAAGCGACCATGTTGTTGAATGCTGCGGGAGGCGGGGATAAGGCCGCCGCGGATCGGTTATTGCCATTGGTATATCAACAGTTGCGTCAGGCGGCTCAAAAGCAATTGGAAATGGAGCGGTCCGGACACACATTGTCGGCGACAGCGTTGGTGCATGAGGCATATTTGAAGTTGATTGGTCCTCGAGATGTGGCGTGGTCGGGGCGTGGACATTTTTATGTCGCCGCGGCAGAGGCGATTCGGCGGATTTTGCTTGACCATGCGCGGGCAAAAGGGGCGAAGATCCGAGGGGGACCGCAGGCACGCCTGGCAGCGGTGAATCTGGCGGGGCTTCCCGATCTTGCAAATGAGGAGGAATTTTCTGGATTCATGATCCTCGACGAGGCAATTGCACGCCTGGAGAAGGTAGATGTTGAAGCAGCGGCGGTGGTACGCCTTCGCTATTTCGCCGGATTGAGCATTGAGCAAACGGCACTGGCGATGGGAGTTTCGGCTCCCACTGTGAAGCGGTCCTGGGTGTTTGCGCGGGTCTGGTTGAAGGAAGCGATTGAATCTGGGCGGGAGTAAGGCGTGCGAAGGTGAGAGTGCGAATTGTCTTGGAAGGGGAAGTCGGTCTTATGGCGGAATATTCACATCAAGAATTGCGGCGGGTCTTTGAACTTGTTGTTGCGACTTCGGCGAGTCAACGCAGCGCGGTGTTGGAGCGGGAGTGTGGCGGGGACGTAGAACTTCGCAAGCGGCTCGATGCGATGATCGCGGCACTTGAAGATGGAAGGTTTCTGGCAACGCCGACACAGGGGGGTGATGAAGACAATGAACACAATGAGCACGTAGATGCGGATGCAACCCTAATGGGGGACGCTGGGCTGATTCCTACGCGTCAGGATGGGTTGCGCGAGGGGCCGGGGACGCGGATCGGGCCGTACAAGATATTGCAGTTGATCGGCGAAGGTGGATTTGGTTCGGTCTTCATGGCCGAACAAGAGCGGCCTGTGAATCGCAAGGTTGCACTCAAGATCATTAAGCTGGGGATGGACACCCGGCAGGTGGTTGCGCGTTTTGAGCAAGAGCGGCAGGCTCTGGCGATGATGGATCATCCCAATATCGCGAGAGTGCTCGATGCAGGCGCTACAGAAACGGGACGGCCGTATTTTGTGATGGACTTGGTCAAGGGGGACCCCATTGCGGAATATTGCGATCGAAATAATTTGAGTATTGAGGAGCGGCTTGAGTTATTCGCTCAGGTTTGCCTTGCAGTTCAGCACGCTCACACCAAGGGGATTATCCATCGCGATATTAAACCGAGTAATATTCTGGTGTCAACGCTGGATGGCAAGCCGACCGCCAAGGTGATTGACTTTGGAATCGCCAAAGCCACCGCGAGCAAGTTGACAGAAAAGACCTTGTTCACAGAGCATCGGCAGTTGATCGGCACGCCCGAGTACATGAGCCCCGAGCAGGCCGAGGGAAGTCTCGATATTGATACTCGGACCGATGTGTACTCACTGGGTGTGTTGCTCTATGAACTTCTGACCGGCAGTACACCCTTTGATAGCAAAAGCCTTCGTTCCGCGGCGTATGCCGAGATTCAGCGGATTATCCGAGAAGTTGAACCTCCTAAGCCAAGTACGCGGCTGAGCCAGCAAACCGAGACTATTGCAAGTGTGGCGGCAAACAGACGATCGGAGCCGGGCAAATTGGGAACGACAATCCGGGGCGAACTTGACTGGATTGTCATGAAGGCTCTGGAGAAGGACCGGTCGCGGCGGTATGAGACCGCCAATGGATTGGCGGCGGATATTCAGCGATACCTGGCGGGCGAAGCGGTGGTCGCTGCGCCGCCGAGTTCAGGATATCGTCTGCGCAAACTGGTACAGCGGCACAAAGGCGTTGTGATTGCGGGAAGCGCGGTGGCAACAACTCTGGTGTTGGGGATTGTCGGAACCACGTTGGGCTTGATTGATGCCAATCGCCAACGCGAGCAGGCGATAGTTGCCCGAGCCGACGAAGCCCAGCAGCGGGAACTGGTCGAGCAGCGAGCCAAGGAACTTACTGCAGTTTCAGCGTTTCAGGCGAAAATGCTAAGTCAGATCGACGTGTCAGATGCGGGTATGGACTTGATGAACGCGATTCGCACGAAGTTCAACGCCGAGCTGGAGAAGCGGGGTGTGAGCGAGGGTGATCGCATGGAGCGAGCTGCGACCCTGCAGCGTGAACTGGGGTTGGTGAACTCAACGGATACCGCGTCGGAGATGATTGACCGGACCATGTTGACTCCGGCCCGCAGTGCGATTGAATCGGAGTTCAAGCAACAGCCGGCGGTGGATGCCAGCTTGCGAGTTACACTTGCGGAAGTGTACAGCGGGTTGGGACAGAACGAGCAGTCGCTCGCGCTTGCGACAAGGGCATTGGAACTTCGCACCAAGGAACTTGGGCCAGATCATCGCGATACGTTGATGGCGGTAAATGACCTGGCATATTACAGCGAGATACTTGGTAGGCTTGAAGAGGCAGAGAGTCTGTATAAGCAGGCGTATGAAGGCCGAAAGCGTGTGCTGGGTGAAGATGACAATGACACGCTGACTTCAATGGGCAATCTTGGCAATTACTATCGCTCAGCCGGAAAATATGCGGAGGCAGAACCGCTTCTGAGAGAGGGCCTCGAAAGGTGTCGACGCGTTCTAGGTGATTCCAATCGCACCACACTGATTGCCATGAACACTCTGGGTTTTCTGTTTGTGACCCAGGGGAAGTACTCTGAAACGGAGCCCTTGTGGCGAGAAGCAGCCGAAAAAGGCAGGAAGGCTCTTGGGGAAACGGACCGTGATGTGTTGACTTGGACCGCCAACGTCGGCGGATTAATGTCAGCGATGGGAAAAGTCAAAGATGCCGAGCCGTTCTTCCGTGAGTCATTGGACAGGCACCGCCGGCTTCATGGCGAAGAACATCCGCGCACAATTCAGGCGATCAGCATTTTGGCTGGCAATCTCGCCAAGCAAGCCCGCTTCGATGAAGCAGAGCCGCTTTATCGCCAATCGGTGGAGAAATCCGTGCGAGTGCTTGGCCCGGAACATCCTCAGACGCTGACTAATCTCAACGACATGGGCTACTACTTGTTTGAGCGCGGCCGGCTCGCCGAAGCTGAGCCTTACCTGCGCGATTCTCTTGAAACGCGGCGACGCGTACTGGGAGCGGATCATCTTGAGACCTCGATTGCAATGGCGCAACTGGCAAAGCTGTATGTTGAGCAGGGCAGGATGTCCGAGGCCGAGGTACTTCACCGCAATGCGCTGAATTCGATTCGCACCACCTTTGGGAGCGATCACCCAAGCACGCTGGTGCAGCTGACAAGCCTTGGCAGTCTGTATTTGAGAGAAAACAAGCTGGATCTGGCTGAGCCTCTGCTGCGAGAAGCGGCCGAGACTCGGCGGCGAGTATCCGGGCCGGACCACCGCGAGACCCTGGTGGCTTCGAGTAACGTGGCGCGGCTGCTTGAACTGCAGGGCCAAATCGAAGAAGCGGAGAAGATGAATCGCGAACTTCTGGCAGCGTTTCGCCGTGTCATGGGAGACGCACATCCTGACACGCTTAACGCGGTCTCGAACCTGGCATCTGTGCTGGCTCGGCGCGAAAAGTGGACGGAGTCAATGACGTTGTATCGGGAAGCCCTCTCAGGATTCCAAGCCAAGTTCGGAAAAGACAACTTCCGAACTGCATCGGCACGTATTGGACTTGGCGATGTTCTTACGAAGATGGGGCAGTTCAAGGACGCTGAAGGAGAACTGATCGAGGCGGAACGGGTGATGACTACCGTCCAGGGGACGACGCCACAACGACGCAAGTCATCTTTCGAGGCGCTGATATCTTTGTATGAGGCCTGGGAAAAAGCGGAGCCGGGAGCCGGATTCGCGGCTAAAGCATTGGAATGGAAGAACACGGCAAAATCAGTATCAGATCAGAAATAAACAAATGGATTGAGAAAGAGAACATCTGAGGGAGATGGAAGAACATGAAGGCAACTTGTATCCTCGGCATTGGATTGGCGACGTTGTGCATCGGAACGGTATCGGCGGATGACAGACCCGGGCACTCGACCCACGGCTCAGCATTTGACACCGGACTGCGGCAGAAGCCGTGGCACATGGACGGGATTGGACAGACGCACTTTGCGGTGACTTCAAAAGTGCCCGAAGTACAGAAGTGGTTTGATCAGGGAAACACGCTGCTGCACTCGTTTTGGTTTGAGGAGGCAGAGCGGAGTTTCCGTTGGTGCCTCAAGCTGGATCCAGATTGTGCGATGGCGTACTGGGGATTGGCGGCGACCAGTTTGAATTGGTTTTCTGATGGGACGTTGGAAGCGCCGGGGTCGAAGCGCGGGCTGGACTTTTTGAAAGATGCGGTGCGGCGGAAGGCGTCCGCTTCGCCGCGGGAGCAGATGTATATTGAGGCATGGGATAAGGCGTTTACCGGAGAGTCGAATGGACGTTCGGGTGCACTTGCGAAAGAGCTTCTGAAAATCGTGCTTGCCTATCCGGAAGATGTGGAAGCCAAAGCTCTGTATGCGCTCTACAACATCGAATCGCAGATGTCTCTTGGCGTTGAGGGTGTGATTGAGCAGGTGTTGAAGGCGGAGCCAAATCACCCCGGCGCGCATCACTATCGGATACACAACTGGGATGGAATTGCAACTGAGCAGGCGTTGGAAAGCTGCCGCATGTATGGGGTGATTGCGCCAAATGTCGGACATTCCAATCACATGCCTGGCCACAACTACACCAAGCTGGGGATGTGGAAAGAGGCCGCGATTTCGATGGATAGTGCCACGCGAGTGGAACTGAAGTACATGAATGAGCGGCTTGCGTTGCCCTATGAAACATGGAATTTCGCGCATAATCGAAACTACCTGAGTTACATTCAGGAGCAACTGGGGATGGAGAAGGCTTCGCTGGATGGAGCG
>SXOY01000331.1 GCA_005776545.1 Planctomycetia bacterium
ATACGAATCAACATGCCCAATTTCGCGGAGCGGTACCAGCAATCAATTGAGCAGCGCCTGGAGAATTTCTGCAAGCCGTTTGTTCCCGATGCGCTGGTAGCGAGAGCGCATTATCACGCGATTCAGTCTCGCAGCCACGGGCGAGGAGTGGTTGATTTTGTGACGCGGCAGAAGTGTGATCTGGTGGTTGTCGGGACGAAAGCGAAATGGAACGTGCATGATTTTGTGTGGGGGACCACGGCAGAGCGGGTGGCGCGAGAGGCACCGTGTTCTGTGCTGGCGGTGAAACCGATCAGGGCGGAAGGCGGATGAGGCTGGGCGACGAAGTAAGGAACTGCATCCCTCACGACCGATAAGGGCGGAAATCTGTGAGCCTTGACAGCACTGGTACGCTTTTGTTGGAGAACAGGAACATGCGATTCGTGGCCTCATCAATAGTCGTGGGCTGTTTGATTTCGGCGGCACGCGCGGAATTGCCTTTGCTTTGGCGTGTGCAGTTGCAGGCGCGATCGACCAATACATCGAATATTGCCACCATGAACCTGCCGCCAGGCGCATTGATGCCACATCGGAGTGTGGCGATAGGGGATGATGGGGCGGCGGCGATTATTTTCACGCTGCCGAGCGGGTCGGGAGTTGATGGAGTTTTTGTCGGAAGCAACGGGGCTGGGGCGACGTGGACGCTGACGCAAAGCGGATTTGGCGGATCAGATCTGGATTTCAGTTCCGGGAGGCTGGCGCTTACAAGTGTGAATCCGGGAAGCGTGAGTCTGTACGATTCGGCAACTGGTATTCGGACGCTGCTGTTTGACACGCCTAATGCGGAGGGCGTGGCAGGGTTTTTGCGGCCGCGGATTGTTGGGAATGGGACTGCGATTGGATATCGCGGCGTTACGAGCGGGGGAATTCACAAGTGGGTTGTCGATGAAATTGACGGAGCGATTCGGACGCAGGCTTTGTATCTTGCGGATGGTCCGTTGACGCAGTATTCGTTTTTGTATTCATCGACCACGAACGCGCGTTTGCACATGGGCGGGAAGGTTGAAGATTTCAACGGAATCGGCTCAATTGTGCGTGCGGATTCACCAAGTTCTGTCGTGACGATATTCACCGGCGTTTCGCCCATTGTTGATTTCGTGGCGGATGGGACGGACATGAACGACCATGATCAGGTCGCGTTTTTTGTTCGATATAACATCGGGCCGACGACGCGATTTTCGTTGCTGCGATCGGATGGGGTTACGACGGACGTGCTGGCCAATGCCGGCGATGCGGGGATTCAGTCGGCGTCGATGGGAGATTTTTCGCCTGCGATCAACGGCCGCGGGTTGGTAGCGTTCAGGGCGAGAGACGGCGCGGGAGATGGACTTTTTGTTGCGGATGGCAATCGGATTGTGCGGGTGTGCGGACATGGCGATCTGGTGGATACGGACCTGGGTGGCATGATACTTGGGTCTGGCGCCGATGCTCTTTCTGGCGCGATCGATATCAATGCTCGCGGGCAGGTTGGATTTTGCGGGATCTTGAGCAACGGCTGCATTGGACTGTTTGTGGCGACACCGTGTTTTGCGGATTTCAATGGCGACATGATTGTGGATTTTTTTGATTACCTTGATTTTGTGGCGATTTTCGCCGCGGGGTCGACGGATGCAGATTTCAATGAAGATGGAATCGCGGATTTTTTTGACTATCTCGATTTTGTCGAGGCATTTGCTCAAGGCTGCTGAGGGTCCATAACTGCAATCTGGACCAGAAAGTCAGGAAATTGCGGTAATTAATTTGGAATTATTCCACCTTTTTGCGCGGGTTCTTGCTCGATTTTCACGTTTTTGCAAGTTTTAAGTAGGCGCGGGGGAGTGCAGTTTGATACCTTATGATGTCGCTCCTCCCAAGGTCTTGGGAGAGTTGTTGTTGCGCGATCCACAAACTCGATGGGTGAAGAGGGAGATTTATGCAGACTTTGAAAAGCATGTCGAAAACTCAGATTTCTGTTGCCGCACTTATGGCGTGCGCTGGTGCAGCGATTGCTCAGCCGGCCAACAACGCATGTTCGAGCGCTGTCGTGATTGCAGCACCGGCATCGGTCAACGGAACCAATGTTGCGGCAACAACAGATGGACCGGCTGGTGGATGCGGCGGCTCAGCCAATGACGTCTGGTATCGCTATACACATCCGGTGGGAAGCCCGACACAGACGCTCACGGTGGACACTTGCACCGCGGCGAGCTATGACACGGTGATTCGCGTATTCACCGGCACCTGCGGCGGCCTGACACAAACGCAGTGCAACGACGACAGCTGTGGACTTGCCTCGTCAGTCGCGCAGAGCGTCACAGCGGGCACAACATATTACATTTCCGTTTCCGGATTTAACGGCGCAACTGGCACATTCACAGTTGCCACGTCGCTTTCCGCACCACCGCCACCATCGAACACTGGTCCTGACGTGATCGTCGGCGATCTGATCGACCTGGGCAGCTATGGCGCAGTCGGCGGGATTTCCGCTTTCTCCATCGGCACCACTTCGTGCAATATTGGCGATGCGAACATTTTGTGGGTTGCGAACAACAATCAGCACCCGGTCATTGGTCAGAACTACTACCGGATTGAAAACAACCGGATGGAAATGATCGGTATGTCATGGCTGAAGCACGGCTTCACTGCTTTGACACAGAACCTCTGTGGCACATGCAGTGGTCAGGGCGGCGCAGTGCTTGGTGTTGGTTGCTCAGATCCTTACACCGCCAGCTTGAACGGCAGCCAGAGCAATCTTGGCCCACGTTCGCACATCAATGCGACGACTGGTTTCTACCCATATCCCTTCACGACACCGGGCGGCAGCTACATGGTTCCTCCGGCCGCACCGGCGACCATTGGTCGTCGTCTGCAGGTTCTGACAACAGACATGAACCACGCTGGTGGCGCGGTCTATGTTGGCGAGACACAATATGTGACAGCCGATGATGCGAGCTTTGTTGACTTGCAGCCCGGACCGTTCCAGAACAAGGCTCACAACGGCATCAACAACGTTTCCTATCGCCGCATGAACGCGGCCGGCACAGCGTTTACCGCTGCGACTGTTCGCATGCAGCCCGCTATGCACGCATGGCAGGCGATTGACCCGACCGTGGTTGTCAACAGCTATGACATCATCGAAGGCACGAACACCGTCTGTCGCTACTGGGTTGGCGCGAAGGTTGTGAATAACGGCAACGGAACCTGGACGTACAACTACATCATCTTGAACGTGAACTCGGATCGCTCGGGCGCGAG
>SXOY01000332.1 GCA_005776545.1 Planctomycetia bacterium
AACCCGTGCGTATTGAGTCACAAAGTGTTGTCGCCAAAGCGACTGAGTCTGCGAGCAGTTCCCGTTGTTCTGGGTGCACTGTGCACCTTTTGTATGGCAACATCGCTGGTCCAGTGGCAAACATACATGGGCGGCGCGGCTAGAGCCATTGAACTCATCAGCACGATCCGGCAATTGCTAGCTTTGGCGCCGAGAGATTCGCGTGCGTTGACAGAAGCAGCAGCTGTGGCTGCAGAAAGTGTGGGGCATTCTGTTTCCCCACAGGTCGCGGCGATTGAGTCGGCATTGAGTTCCATCGCAGATCGCGCGGTGCTTCAGGCAACAGCGGAATTAGATGCGGCGGTATTGACGAGCAACGGAGATCCGGCGACGCTTCGTGCGGCTTCGCAGTTCTATCTTCAGACTGCAGGCAAAGATGGAACGCGAATCTCCCGTGCGGAGCAACTTGCGAAGCAGGCGGCAGAAAGTCGACTCGGCAGGGCAACTTCGTTTGCCTGGATCGGGACAATCGAGAAAGGTCTGTTTGATCAGGACAAGAAGCAGGCCCGTCTGAGTGCATCGAGGGATGCATATGCGAGCGCAGCACTGATTGATCCATTTAGCTTGCCGCCGGTCCTCAAATTGGTTGAGCTATCAGAGGCTATGGGCGACGGCGATAGCGCAAGGAAATGGGCGAAGAAAGCGGTCGAGCTGCATGCATTGATGCGACTAGATCCGCTTAAGGGGCTTTCTCCAGACCAGCTCAAGAGAATGCAGCGGATCGCGGAGTGAAACCGGATGATTCAGCAGCCGCCGCTAAAGGCATCTACAAAGTCTAGATAATCAAAGAAGTCGATGACCATGTCACCGTTAAAGTCAGCCGAGAGGACATTCGCCGAGAACGCATCGACGAAGTCGAGGTAATCGAAGAAATCGACAATGCCATCCTGGTTGAAATCGGCGGGGCATATGGTGCCGACGTAATGGTTGGTGTCATCGAGATTTACCCAGCCGACGTTTTCGGCCCACGCATACCCGCGGAGGCGTCTGCGTTCTATTTCGTATCGGGCATGCTGTTCAGGGGCCAGGGTTGCGAATGGACCAAAGTTGAGCCAACCGATATTCTCGCCCCAGGCCAAGCCGCTCAGGCGATTGTCTCCGAGGATGTTGACGCCAAAGTCGGTGCCAGTAGCGTTTGCATAAGAAGAACCGTTGGTGGGAGTGCCATCACCAAGATTGACATACCCAACGTTTTCGCACCAGATAATCCCGGATATGAAGCTGCCCGCGATGATCGCGCCTTGGCTGCCGCTCGGTGACCCGGCATTGCGCCAATTCATAAAACCAATATTCTCGCCCCAGGAGTATTTGTTGTTTGGATCGATGTTGGTTTGCGCGTTTGCGATGTTAGCAAGTAGGAATGCGGCGAAACAAGAGATGATTGAGGTACGAGTGTTCATTGGAAGAACTCCTGGAGTAGTTATGAGGTAAGAGGTTGTTGTTCGAGCGCAATAGTTAATAAGCAAAATTCGCATTGGGGTCAGTGGACCCCATTGTTCCAGCCGCAGAACTTCCGGCTACTGCGGGTGAGGCCGGTGCCGTCCGATCTGCGATGGTACCAAATACGTTGTTCACTGCAACGATGAAATTCAACCCATTATCTGCGCATGTGTTGCGGATGATGATGCTGCCAGCCGCGTCAATGTCGATGCCATAGTCATTGCTTGTGCAGTTGTTTCCCTCAATGCGGTTGTTACCCCCCGTGGCGTGGATCCCTGCGCCAAACTCGGCGCCAGCGCCATTGCTTGTGGCGATGTTATTGCGCACAACACAAGAAGAAGTACATTGGATGCCATCAATCACATTGGAGCGTGCGATGCAATCCTCGATGGTGCAACTGCCCGACGCATCAATGCCGCTCAGCGAGTTCAGGTACATGGTGCAGCGGCTAATGGTGATTCCGCTGAATGCGAAAATGCCGTTGCCATCGTTAAACGATGTAGAACAACCGGCGATAGTGGTGCCGTTACTGGCGCGAATGCCATCAAGGGAGTTGTAGTTGGCGATGCAGTTTGTGACGGTGCACCCGAAACCAAGAAGGAGTCCATTTTCACCATTTGAGATCGCCCTGCAATCAATGATCGTGCTCCCTTGACCCGCGTAGATACCCTCTGATGTATTGTCGTTCGCGGTGCATGAGGCAATCGTGACAGCTGTAGCGACACCGAAGCCAGACAGCCCGTTGCCTGTGGCGGTACAATGTGTGAACGTGCTACCGGGGGAGCCTCCAAATCCGTTTTCACGATTGAAGCATGACTGCACCCTTTCAACTCTGACCGCGCTGGCGAAAGTAGCCAGGCCATTGCCGCCCCAGTTGCGGATCGAACCGTTAATTATGACGCAACTCGGGCCCATGCTCCTGACACCATCTAACGAACCTCCGACACCAACAACTTCAAACCCGTTGAGGTCAAGAGTCGCAGCTCCCGCAATCTTGATTCCGTGTTTCCCGTTCACACCCGTGACATTTCCTGTGAGGTAGTACGAGCCGGGCAGCGTGATTTCAAAAACGCTTTCTGTGTCGCCAGGTGTGTTGGTTGCGTTTACGGCAATTCGCGGTTGAACCTCAAAGAGTGTTTTCGCCGTTGAAGCAACTGGCCCAACTGGTGGGTTGAGTGGTCCTGCGAACAGCAACGTCCCTGTCAGGAGCAGAGCTACAGCCGAAATGATCCGAATAATGACCGGTGAAGATGTGTAAATGCTCATTACATTGTCCTTCTGAAGTGCCAGAAATTCCACGTGAATCAGTGTTAATCAGTACGCAAAGTTGGCATTGGGGTCGGTCGACCCCATGGTTCCGGTCCCCGCATCCCCAGCGATGAGTGGTGAGACGACGGCGGATCGGTCGGCAATGGTGCCATAGATGTTGTTAGCAACAATGAGGAAGTTTGAACCGTTGTTCGCACAGGTGTTACGAATGATCACGTTTCCAGCTGCATCGATATCAATTCCAAAGTCGTTGCTGGTGCAGTTGTTACTTTCAATACGGTTGTTGCTTCCCAAAGCGTGGATACCAGCGCCAAGCTCAATTCCGTTAGCGTTGATCGAGCTGATGTTATTTCTCACCACGCACGAGGAAGTGCACTGAATGCCGTCAAGTACATTTGCAACTACGGAACATCCCTCGACAATGCAACTGGAGGATACATCAATGCCAAGTTGGTTGCCGTAGGCCGTACATCCCTGGATGTTGACGCCGGTCGATCCAGTTATGCCATTGCCATTATTGAACATTGCTGAACAGTCGCTGATGGTGCAGCCAGTGCTTGCATTAACTCCGTCGCTCTCATTGTAATTAGTTGAACAGTCTGTCACAGAACAGGCTGGACCGACCGCGATGCCGAACGACAAGTTGGCAAATACGGTGCAGCTACGCAGCGTGCTGCCCTGTGCGGCAAAAATGCCGCCCGCGGCATTGTCATTTGAGACGCAGCGATCGAATCTTGCGCCGGTTCCGCTGGAGAAGCCGACACCAGAGTTGTCGATCGCACTGCAATTGCTGAATAGGCAGCTTGGGGGACTCACGTTGAAGCCAGTTGCAATATTGTTGTGAGAACGAACTCCAACAAAAGTACAGCCTTCGCTGCCGCCGGTCGTAGCGCTTACTCCATTACCACTCCATTGACGAATGCCGCCGTTGAGCACGTGAGCGGGAACCGCGAGAATCCTCACTCCATCGAGCGAACCAGGCACACCAACGACCTGGAATCCGTTCAAATCAAGCGTTGCACGCGCGGCGATCTCGATCCCATGCTTACCGACAACGCCCGTGACATTGTCTGTAAGATAATACGAACCGGGCTGCGTTATTCTAAATACGCTGTCTGCATCGCCAGGCGTGTTTGCGGCGTTGACCATTGTGCGAGGTTCTATCTCGGTCAATGTCTTGTATGTCGATCCAACCGGCCCCGCCGGTGGATCAATGGGGCCAGCCAAAACTAGCCCTCCTGCAAAAAGTACCGCAATCGCGGCGAAAGGAACTCGATCTGGTCTGGTCATAACATTCTGTAACCGGTTCATCTGGACTCTCCTGCGGAATTGGGTTCTATCTATTGAAGCGAGAAAAGGGGTGTTGGAGGCTAATGCGTATCCCATTTAGCTTGAATGGTTGTGTAAGCGTCTCAGTAGGTGAAGTTGGCATTGGGATCGGTTGAGCCAGGGGCGACGCCGCCAGAGTTGCCGGACACAATTCCCGCCACGTTGGCGTTCACGACGAGAATGGTGTTCCCCTGGGCCACGGTCCAATTGCTTGTAGTATTACTTGAGCAGGTGTTTCTGATGATGATGTTGCCGCCAACTGCAACTCTTATGCCGAAATCAGACCAGGAACAGTTGTTGCTTTCGATGCGATTGTTAACTCCCGATACATAGATTCCCGCACCGCCGAACGCGCCGGTGCCGTTGCCCGAACAAGAGTTGCCGCGAAGGAGGCAGCGATTGTCGCAGGTGATCCCGTCACCGACATTTGAGTTGGCTATGCAGTCCGTGACCGTGCAACCGATTTCCGCAGAAATGCCTGAGATAATGTTGCCTGTTGCTGTGCAATTCGAAATTACACTTGAGGATCCAATAGCAAATCCGATGCTGTTGGCTCGAGAGTCACAATTCAGAAGGGCGCTTCCTGTGCAACTAAAACCTGCGGATGTGTTCTGATAGACCGTGCAATTCGAGATCGAACCGTCGGAACCTGTTAAGATCCCGTTTCCTTGATTGTTAGATGCCGAACAGTTCGTAACCGTGCAACCTGTTCCCGCAGCGATGCCTGGCCCGCCGCTGCATTGGCGCGCGGTACAGCTTGCAATACTGGATCCGTCGCCGGTTCGAATACCACTTGCGCTCGCGAATACGGAACAATTGGAAACGATCGCACTCAGCCCAACTTTCATGCCCGCACCAAGGGTGCTTCGGACACTGATCCCTTCCAGACGGACGTTGGCGGTATTCGTCGCCAGGTCGATCCCGTCACCGTGCCAGCCGTCGATGGTCCCATTGATCACCGCGATGTTCACAAGGCCGGTCGACGGCCCGGTGATCCCGTCGAGCGTCGTTCGGCCAGCCGTGTTGTCGAGGGTAAAGCCCATGAGGTCGACCGTGACGTTGCTGATATCGATCTTGATGCCGTGCTTACCCGACTGGCCGACTATGTTACCCGTGAGGTAATACGAGCCGGGGACGGTGATCTTGAAGACGCTGTCGGCGTCGCCGGGGGTGTTGACCGAATTAATCGCAATCCGCGGCTCAACGTCTCCCAGCGTCTTCGCAGTAGAGGAAACAGGGCCGACTGGCGGACTTAGTGGTCCAGCGTACAACACAGCACCAGTAATGAGCAAGGTGAGGGCGGAAAGGGAAATGACGGTGAGTGTATTTGTGCGAGCCATAGGTGTTCCTGAGTAATTGGTGTGCGGCATATGCGAAGCCAAAATCTGTTTGCGCGGCTGGGGGTCGTCCAATTAGTATGTGAAATTCGCGTTGGGGTGAGTCGAGCCAAGCGTGTCGGCGCCAACGGAGCCGTTGACGGCAGCGCTGGCGAAGCCAGTGCGGTCGATGATGGGGCCGTAGTAGTTGCTGGCGACGAAGGTCCAGTTGATCGTATTTCCCGAGCATGTATTCCTGACGATTACGTTGCTGGCGCCGTCGACGTCGATGCCGCGATCGGCATCAGTGCAGTTGTTCCCCTCAATGCGATTGTGGCTGTTCAGAACATGGATACCCGCACCGTCATTTGCTCCCTGCCCGCAGGCGAACACTTCGTTATCGCGGATAATGCAGGCGTTATTGCCACGAATGCCGTCTAGGCTGCTGAAGGAAACGTTGCAGCCAGCGATCGTGCCCTCGTTTATCTCAATCCCGTATGAACTGCAGTTAGCCACTTTGCAGTTCGTAATCGCGCAGCCGGTTCCCGAGATTCCTATTGAATTGATTTGTGATGTACAGTTGGTGGCCGAACCGCCGAGCAAAAGCGCGATCCCGATTCCTATGTTGTTATACGATGTGCAGTCGGCGATGTTGCTGCCAGATCCTCCAGAAATCCCGCGCATTCCGCTCAGTTGAACCGAGCAGTTGGTGATCGCGCCACCGCTGCCAGTGTTAATACCGCTAGCGTCGTTTTGAGAAGTGGAGCAGCCCGAGACGGTGCAGCTATTGCCGGCATTGATACCGTTGCCCCCGTTGTCGAATGATGAAGAGTCGCTGACAGTGCAGCTAACGCCAACGTTAATACCGTTGCCGTTGTTTTGGTAAACCGCGCAGTTTGTCACTGAGCAGCCCCCCAATGTGCTGATCCCGTAGGTTCCATTTCCGGTGCCCGAGCAGTTGGTGACCGCACTCCCGTTGCCGGTGTGAATGCCAGCGACAATGTTGAACGCGGCGGAGCAGTTCGACACTGTGCTGCTGCTGGTGGTCTGGATGCCGTAACCAGTGTTGCCTGTGGCATTGATCTTTTCCACGCGGCTGTTGATCAGGGAAATAGAAGCGGAGGAAAGGTCCACGCCGTCGCCGCCCCAATTGCGGACCGATCCATTGACCACCGCGACGTTAAAAATGTTATTTCCCACCACACTTATTCCATCAAGCGACCCGGGCACTCCTAGGAGCTCAAAGCCCATGAGATCGAGCGTCACGCCGCTGGACGCAATTTCGATTCCGTGCCGGCTGTTTACGCCTGTGATATTGCCCGTGAGGTAGTACGATCCGGGCTGGGTAATCCGGTAGAGATTTGTGCCCAGACCTGGCGTGTTGATCAAATTGACCGCAATCCGCGGCTCGACTTCGCTTAGTGTCTTGTGGGTAGAGGCAACTGGGCCAATTGGCGGATCGAGAGGGCCAGCATAGAGCACAGTTCCAGTGAGGAGAAGTACTAGAAAAGACAGGGAAAAAGCAGATTTTGTGCCAGACGTTAGATTCATACAACTCATTTGCAGGCTCCTGAGGAAAAGGGTCTCTACTCAGGAAAGCGAGAAGTTGTGATTGAAGAGCTAACCTAGTCAGAGGATCCTCAGCCGAAACAAGCCGATAACACCGATATCAATGCGAATTCAACGAGCGCAAAGTACCTTGTGCCTAACTAACAGTGTGACCCTGCCCACGAACAACGGACACCGTCGAACCTCGGTATGGTTCGTAAAGGAGTTCGTGTATGCCACGCAAGGTATATTCCCAGGAGTTCAAAGAGTCGGCGATCCGATTGGCTCGTCAGGAAGGGTCGTCAGTCGCC
>SXOY01000333.1 GCA_005776545.1 Planctomycetia bacterium
AAGAGCGATGTGAAGTACCGCTTTGTGATCGATATGGCATCGCTTAAGGCGTAACACACCTTAGCTGAAAATACAGATCGGGCGTGCCTCCGCAGGGAGTCAACGTGAACTGAGTTACGGTCGCAACCGACATCGTATGCCACTACGCCGCCTTAGCCTGTGGCCATTTGGGCATGGGGAGGCTGGGTGCGCGTTCGCTTTCGACGAGAATCGCCTGCGCTGCAACTGCATCAACCGGACGTGACAGGTAGTACCCCTGCCCACTTGTGCAGCCGAGTGATTGGAGTTGTGCGAGCTGTTCGAGCGTTTCAATTCCTTCAGCGATGACTTTCAGGTGACGATTGGTTGCCATTTGTTGAATTGCCTGGACAATATTTGCGACGCTGCCATCAAGCCCCATTTGTGATATGAATGAGCGGTCTATCTTCAACGCATCAATGGGCAACTGGTGGAACGAACTGAGCGAAGAGAATCCGGTACCAAAGTCATCCAGGTGGAGTTGGACTCCAAGAGCTCGAATGGCCGCAAGTTGGCGGCATACCGCATCAACATTGTTGATAAACACGCTCTCGGTTATCTCGATACAGAGATGATTCCCTTCGAGGCCAACATCGGAAAGCACTTTCGCAAGAGAATGTGCAAAGAGTGGCTCTGTAAGCTGAATCACGGAGACATTGACACTCATTGAAAGATCATGCCGCGTCGGGAACCGTTCTCGCCAAATCCGCAATTGCTGGCAGCTTTCTCGCAGTACCCATTTGCCGATCTCGTGAATTTTCCCAGATTGCTCTGCAAGTGGGATAAATGTGGCAGGACTGATCATTCCCATTTCGGGATGCTGCCATCGAACGAGAGCTTCGAACCCTTCAAGAGCACCTGAGTCAAGAGAGACGATCGGCTGGAAGAGAACTCGCAGTTGATCATGAGAAACTGCGTTCGAAAGATCAGTTTTTAGGCGCTGATGGGCCTGCACATTTTTGCGGATTGACTCGTCAAATACCTGGGTACGTCCTTTTCCAGCGTCCTTTGCCCCATAGAGCGCGGCGTCTGCATCTCGCAGGATGTCATCGGGTACCAGGTGTTCCTTACTTCCCAAAGCGCAACCGATACTCACAGTGACGCGGAGTTGATGCCCAGCGATCGTGATTTCAGAGAGCAACTTCTGGATTCGTGCTCCAACCAGAAGGGCATCTTCGGAATCGTGTAGATTTTCAAGGAGCAGCACAAATTCGTCGCCGCCAAGGCGAGCCGGAGTATCTTCCTTCATATGTACTGCGGTATCGAGTGCCCTGAGACATGAAGTCAGACGCTTTCCCACTTCGACAAGCAGGTAGTCCCCCATGGCGTGCCCAAGCGTGTCATTGACTACCTTGAAATCGTCGAGATCAAGAAAGAGCACTGCATACTTGAAGTCAGGTTCGCGTTTCGATCTGAGAATGCACCGTTCAATTCGTTCAAACAGGAGCAGGCGGTTGGGTAACTGAGTCAGCGAATCGTATCTCAGTTGTCCCTCAACGGACTGTCGCGCCTGGATTTCCGCATGCAGCTTCTTGTTTGAGGTCTCAAGGGCCGCTTGGTTCGCACGTGCGACGTCTTCAATATTTCGTTTCTGTGAGAGCGATTGCGCTAATTGCCAAACTTCAGATGCGTCAAATGGCTTTCGTAACAGAAGCAATCTATGCGACTGGCCAAGCTTCTCAACCACCTTGTTCCACGGATGATCTGAAAACGCCGTGCAAACAACAATCTCGAGATTCGGATCGACTTTCCAGAGATTCTCAATTGTCTCGACACCGTCCCAACCTGGCGGCATGCGCATATCGACGAATGCCATTCGATAAGGCTTGCCCTCAGCCACTGCGGCCTTCGCCATTTCGAACCCTTCCTTGCCTTGCGAAGCCACATCCATCTGAAATTGGGCAGTTTCTTCTGGTGCCTTACTTGTTGTTCCAAAGAGTGCCGCATCCATTTCATCGAGCGCGGCATTGGCGCGTATGGCGGGACAGAGAATTGTGCGATACGCATCATGTATCGCTGACTCATCATCGATCACTAAAATCCTGCTGCTTGGCATTGGTTTGGAATTCACGCGGCAATCCTCTCGTTGGATATTTTGTCATTGGTTGCCAAAACCTCTAATTCGATTCGGAAGGTACAGCCGCCGCCTTGGGGAGTCTCGACAAATGTGAGAGTCCCTCCCATCTCGCGAACTGACAACCAGCAGTAATGCAATCCAATGCCGTGGCCTTGAGGCTTGGTTGTGAATCCCTTGCTGAAGAGTTTCGCGACATCTGACGGATTGACCCCAGGACCATTGTCACAGATTTCAATGAACGTAGTTCCCGCATCTTTGTGTCCAATGCGAATCTGGACCCGTGGGCTGGAAGACTGTGCGGTGACAAGCGCTTCTTTTGCGTTGGTCAGAAGATTGACAAGCACCTGTGACAGTTTTGATCGATCACAGGAGACCCAACTGGGGGATGAATCAACCAACTTCAGGTCGACACCGTGCTTGCGGAAGGAGGCATCAACCAGCAACTGCGAGTTGGAAACCACATCGCAGAGGTCTACTTGCTCCATGAAATTCGAGGAAGTTGCAAGGCTCTGGTGCGATGCCACAATGGACTTGACGTGTTGGAGACTCTCGCGAAGATTGGCAACATCATGTTGAAGGTCTGCTACTTCCCCATTGAGGTGGCTTGCCAGTTGAGTAATGTAGCCGGGAAGTTGTTTTCCCTGAGCGCCTTCACTGAAGAAAGCCGGTAGATCGTGTTGATGCTCGTTAAGCAGGTTGGCGACTTTGGTGAGGCGTGCTGTCTTTGTGTTCCCGAGTTTACTATCAAGAGTGTCTGCCAGAACACCGACATTCGTCATGGCATTTCCGACGTTGTGCAGCACACCCGCGGCGACCTCCGCCATTCCAGCTTGACGCGATAGCGTGATTGAACTTGCTCGGAAATCTTCGAGTTGTTTCAACATCTGGTTATAGGCAGCTGCGAGCGTCCCTAATTCGTCGCCACGTTTCAGGTCGATTCGAGTCATGTTGCCGCTATCACCGACCGTAGTTGTGTGCCGCGTAAATATGGCAAGTGGTTCGATTACAAGTTTGCCCAAAGCTATCAAGAGGGTCAAGAGGGTGAGGCATCCCAGGGCAACCATTGACCAGGTTGCGAAAACCAGTGCGGCACGACCTCTCTGCGAGATGTTACGATCGCCAGTAGTCTGGATCACCATTACTGGCTTGTCATTGAGGTCTTTTATCACGCCGCTGACGGCGAGTTGTGTATCGTCGAGCACTTCTTCAACTGGTTTATCCGACTGTACCGCACGTGCAGTGCTTACACGGTCGCTTTCAGAAAGCGATGCGCTGAACGGGTCGCGGATATCAAAGTGAATTCCGGTTTGCTCGCGAAGAGCTGCAACAGTGTCTTCGTTGATCAGGCGTCCAAATATGAGAACGCCCGCCAGCGGTCCTTTGTTCTGACTCGTGAGAATTGGCCGCGATGACATCATCATGAAACCAAGTTCAGTGAGAACAATTCCATCGATCTTGCTTTCTTTTGTCGGTGTCACAGCCATCAAAGGGTGGTCGGGTGGCAATCGGTCTGTGGGTAGCCAGGCAAGTTGAGTTGGTTCACCAGATTCTGACTCTGTGACCCGGCGCCAATACACACTTCCATCGGGACGACAGAAATACAGAACATCTATTTGCTGATCGGTGAACCACTCTGTGTTTGCAAGATTTGCTTCAATAAACGCCGGGTTCTTGTCTTTCACGAATTCATATGCATCGTCCCATGATCCCCAATCGAAACAAAGAGAGGAGAGAGCTTCGTTGTCTCGAACGAGCGCGTTCTGACACCGTTGCCAATCATCAACGGCATCGTCATGTTCAAGCTGGCGAAAACTCGGTTCTACAACTGTCCTCTGAATTGCAAAGTTCGAAATCACCGACACCGAGATCAAGGTGACAAGCAGCAATGTGATTTTGGGTCTGAGCTGCATCGTGTGGTGTCCCCGAATCTTGAGGTTCTCGTGAAGCGATGATTCGACAATTCGTTATTGCCGCCTGCGATGTAATATCGGGGTTTTTCGAGCGATAATGCTTGGAGCATGGCAATTTGGCTTTGGGTTCAGACGAATATCTGGCGAGGTTCCAAATAACCAGACGAGGGAGGTCAAACAGAGTCGATAACGGACGTCCTATAACCATAGATTCGGATGATTTGGTCAACTTTGATTGAAACTGCTTGAGAACTTCCGCCAAATCTGGTCAACTATGCAATACCCAATCCGCAGTCGGTACGGAGCCTTCGCGCGATCGTTGGGGGAGGTCAATGTATAAAGAGGATTGTCATGAATATCAGCAAGAAGTTTGGCGCTGCAGCTGCGCTCGCGCTCGCCGCAGCCGCGTTTGCACAACCCGCAAGTTTCACCGACATGGGTACTCACAATACTCCTGAGAGCTTCACACAGGCCGTTACGCTGCTCGACGCCGCGGACATCCAGTGGTTCCGAATCGGTCTCCCGGCAAACAGCGCGGTAGATGGATACACCGATATCTGGACCACCACCAGTGGTCTTGGTGACAACATCACCGACTCAGAGATCGGCCTCTATGACGAGAGCGGCTTCATGATCGCAAACGACGATGACGGTGATGATGGCTTGTATTCACAGCTTTCATTCGGGCAGAACGCACCCGCTCGTGCCTCGCGCGGTAACGGCGCTGCTCCCGCTGGTCAAGATGGAGCTCTGTCAGGCGGCACTTACTGGCTGGCTGTGGGCCGATTCAACGTCACCTACGGAGCGGATAGCTGGAACGTTACCAGCACATACGCAGGTGCAAATCGAACCACTCTCTTGAATTTCGTTGTTCAACCCGCTGGCGCACCAATCCCGCCGACCGCCACAATGGCACTTGCTCCAAATAGCGGCCAGGTCGGTGATATTTTCACGGCAGCGGTCACGGTGACATCGGGCGCGAATCCGCCCAGCACCGGAATCACCGTTCATGTCGATGCGTCATCTGTGAACGCTGGTTCGAACATCCAGCTTCTCGACGATGGCACTAACGGCGATGAATTTGCTGGCGACAATATCTTCTCGCGAAACATCACAGTCGGCGCGGGTACGCTCGGTGGAATTCATCCGCTGCTTGCCAGCATCCACGATGCTGAAAACCGTCAGGCAGCCGCCTCAGCCAACTTCCGCATTCCGGAAGGAAACGATGATTGTGCTGGCGCAGTTCCCGCAGTCATGGGAGCGAACAGCTTCGATAACTCGTCGGCAACACTTGATGGACCAACCAACTGCGGCGCAAACACCGGCAAGGACATCTGGTACACCTTCACTCCTCCAGCCGATGGCGATTACACCATCAACACCTGCGGACAGGCCGCATGGGACACGGTGCTGTCTGCATTTGACTCCTGCGGCGGCAATGTACTTGCCTGCAATGACGATGCATGTGCACTTCAGAGTCGAATTCAACTTAACGGACTTGTGCAAGGCGTGCCGGTTATCCTCCGTGTTGCTTCCTACAACGATAATCCAGGTGGCCCCGGTTCCTTCACGATCGATGCATTGGGCCCATCTGATCCCATCGGCGTTGGAAACGTCTTGCCTGACCCGGCCTTCCCGGGCGACGTTGTCCAGATGACCGTGACTGTGACTCCTGGTCTCCGTCCAATCTCCACAGGCATCGCTGTGGTATGCGACCTGTCTGCCATTGGTGGCAGCAGCACCGCTGCTTTTTATGACGACGGAACCAACGGCGATGAATTCGCTGCTGACAACGTGTTCAGCCTGAACGCCACGATTCCAATGGACTTTGCCGGCTCGTTGTACACCATTGGATTCAATATCTCTGATGCACAGGGCCGATCAGGCGCTGGCACATTCACCGGTGCT
Organism: Planctomycetia bacterium; assembly: GCA_005776545.1. The sequence continues at coordinate 5,914 of SXOY01000333.1, forward strand.
GTTACAACTCCGGCACAATGGACCGAATTGGGCAACGGCGGCGGCGATGCTGGCGAACTTCCCGGCACTGCTCAAATCCCAACTGGCGACGGAAGCCTCAACTCGATCGGTGGCACGCTTGATGCCAGCGATTCGGACATGTACAAGATTCAGATCTGTGACGTCGCTGGTTTCAGCGCTTCAACCGTCTCGCTAGACACCACTGGCGATACGCAGCTCTGGCTCTTCTCAGAAGACGGCCACGGTGTTCAGTTCAACGATGACTCGACCGGCCTGCAATCTGCGTTCGGCGCAGAATTCGTCACCGCAACTGGCGTTTACTACATCGCCGTCAGCCAATACAACAGAGACGCGATCGATGATGCGGGTCAACTCATCTGGAACAACACACCGTTCGCTGGCGTGCGTGCACCCGATGGTCCTGGCGCGGCAAGCATCATTTCGTCTTGGGATGCTGGGGTCACAGGCGGCTTGAACTACCGCTTGAACTTGACCGGCACCTGCTTTGTTGGCGGTGGATGTGCGGCAGATTTCAACGGCGATGAAGTGGTCGATTTCTTCGATTACCTCGACTTCGTTCAGGCGTTCGCCGCGAACGACCCGTCTGCAGACTTCAACCAAGACCAGGTGATCGACTTCTTCGATTACCTTGACTTTGTGCAAGCTTTCGCAGCTGGCTGCTAATCTGACTTGACGTGATTTTAAACCAGAAGGGGCCTCGATTTCGAGGCCCCTTTTCATTTTTGAGATAGACTTAAATGTCCGATAACCATTTTGGTTTGAGTCTGGAACCGAAAGTGGGGAATTACTCCCAGCCCGATAACTTTGTTTGTTAGTTATTTGGGTGTGAATCCGACATTTTTGCTTGAAAAACTTTGGTAAATATGCTCAAATAGGGGAACCACTTATGGTTCTTTGCGTGGCGAGGGGCTGCGCATACCTGCAACAGTGGCTCCATCGGACAAAGTCCGGTGTCGAAGGGAGAATTCGAACATGCTTAAGACTCGTGCCTTTAGTGCAGCCGCCTCAATGGCTCTCGCTGCCGCCGCGTTTGCTCAGCCCGCATCTTTCACCGATTTGGGCGATCTCTCGCTTACCAGCAGCTCTGGTTCACAGGCAGTGACGCTGATTGCCGCCAACGACATTCAGTGGTTTAAGATGACATTGCCAGCGGTTTCCACAACAAACGGATACGTTGACATCTGGACAAATGGTCCAGGCACAATCACAGACACCGAAATGGGAGTCTACACGAATCTCGGAGCGCTGCGCGGTAGCGACGATGACGGCGGCCCCGGCGCTGGCTCACGTATGAGCTTTGGTGATACATTGCCAACACGCCCCGGCACCGCTCAGATTGCCCCAATGACCTCCGTTGGTGCGACGTATGCAGGTGCGAACGGTGCGATCACTGCTGCGGACACCTTCTGGGTTGCAATCGGTCGATTCAATGTGACATTCGGTGCGACTGCTTGGACGGTTACCTCCACAAACACAACCGCTCAATTCGCCACAACATTCAACTGGAACATCGTTCTTCCAGGTACCACGAATCCCTCGGGCGCGACTGTTCACTCGCCCACAAACGGCCTTGCCGGATCATCGTTCACCGCAACATGTACTGTCGCTCCAGGTGAATTCCCGGCCAGCACTGGTATCAC
>SXOY01000334.1 GCA_005776545.1 Planctomycetia bacterium
GCGAGGGTCTTGGCATTGGACCCGCTGTTGGCGGAATTGTGAATGGCGGCTTGAGCGAGGCGACGTTTGGATGACTTGGACATGGTGAGGCTCCTGGGTTGGGGAAGGCTGGCGCAACAAGCGCTTGCGTCCCCTACAGAGGGAGGGCCGCGACCAAACGGGAGGAGCTTTTTGTCCGGTATGAGGGGTGTAAAAGACGTAAGTGCTTGTGGCATAAGGGCGAAAATTATTTTCAAACCCTCGAAAAATCTCTGTGTTAGGGGCGCGCGGTGCGCCCTCGAAATGTCCGGTGCGCCAGGGTAAACACTGGGTTTTGATTCCGCAAACATTACATATTTCTAAAGTAACGTTTTGTGTTTGGTGGCGGTTATCGGGCGTCGGTGGATACGCACCGGACAGAATTTGTGCGCGAATTGTCCGATGCAACAGCGCGATCAGGCATGGCGCTGACACGAGGCCAGAAAGTGATGTGGGATGAAGCGGTCCGTCACCAAGAAAATACCGTCTTCAGTCGCGTTCGCATCAGTGCAATGAGAATAACGAACCGCCGCCGGAGTTACTTCCGGCGGCGGCAAAGATAGACTGGATTCACTTGAAACTGAATAGCGAATCGGAACTTAGTTCCTGCGACGTCGCGAGATCAAGGGTGTAAGCAGGAGTACGCTCAGCGAGGCAGGGGCTGGCACGCAGTTCTCGCCAAACCACCAGTTTGACATGTTGACTGTGTTTGTGGTTGTTGATGTACCCCAGACGTTGAAAGTGAAAATCAAGCGATCGGGTTGTGGAACGAATCGGCCTTCGATCATGACTGACCACGCGCCGGTGTCACCAAAGGTCGCGGAGAACGGGCGTATATACGTTGGCGAGTAGTCGCTGGGTGTGTTAGGAGGATCATTAACGCCGCGGACGGGGCTGTTTGAGGCATCTGGCAGGTATCCAGCACCAGTACCTTGAATGTAGAAGAAGAAGTACTTCTGGTATTGTTCCTGGAAGCCGTTCTCACAGGTAAAGCTGAAGTATCTTCCCAATTCGCCGGTTCCCGGTCGACGAGACTCGGTGAGCGTTGGAACTACTTGAAACCTGGAGAAGTTTGCATTGCGAATAACTCCTTGCTGATCTCCATAGGCATATCCCCAGAATGGCGCGGTACTCCCGTTCCAAGTGAACGACGACGGGAGGATCGGCGGCGCAGGAACCTGAGCATAACTACTGAGGGGATAGCAGGCCGCAACTGCGGCAACAGCAAGACCAAGACAGAGGTTGGCGTATTGAGTCATACATTTCTCCGTGTTTACAGGTTCTACGCCGCATTTTTACGGGCGCAGGTCCCCCACATCTCTGCCAGTGCGTGGACCCGATCCACAGCAGCGACACAAACGCATCCGGTGGTTGATTTCCCGCGAAATGTCAACCAGGCGAACGAGACATATGAAGTGTGTAGTCACATCACCAAATTACCAGCAGGAATAAATCCCTGATTTAACTGCAGGTCCGACGTGGAAACGGAGTGATACTTGCGCTGGGGCTTGCTTTTTAGATTGTGAGTCGTTGTGGCAACTCGTTTTGCGTAATCACACAATTTCTGAGTGCGAAGGCAGATTTGCTTCCGGTGGTGGCGGTCGATGAGTTTTCACCACTTGTAGCTATATTCGAGATCGCTTGCGTGAAGCAGCAAGCCAAATGGATACCACAGGAAGTTGTCCCCCGGTTGGAGGGTGAAATGCCTGCGGGTTTCGCAGAATCGAATTGGTTCGCTATGGGGATTACCGTACACTTTCGCCATGAATTCCAAACCTGGCAGAATCTGGTTCATCGATAATCCGTGGCCGGGGGGACATGCTGTTGAGAACTTTGTGTGGTCGGGGAGGCTTGATGCGGATGGGACGCTGTGGTTTGACCTGCATCTTGAAACTGTGAGTTACGAGGCAGAGGCTGAGGCGGCGGTTGATCTCGATGATGACTGGCACTCCGCGGTTGTCTGGCAGAATTATCACAGTTGCACGCTCTCATCGACGAACTGGGCGGATGAAGGAACCAAGGGGCTGGCAGTTGGGGGTGAAAGTTCGCCGCTGAAGTGGGTGCAAATGGATGGAGCAAGTTTCGCGGCGGATGAAGCGAAGCTTGGAGATAGCGTGGATGTGGATGTTGAGCCGGCCTTCCTTATTTACTTGACTGGACACGATGCCACGGCGGGTCATCAGGTGATATTCAAGAAGGGCGCATCAGCGGGGACTTTTGACATTGAATGGACGGGGAAAATTGCGCTTGCGTATGCGGGGGATAATGAACTGAAGCACACGTTCAAGGCACAGCTCGCAGGGATTGAGTTCCAGGGATTTGTTGTGAATGATGAGCTTTCGGATGAGGAGGCGAAGGAGAAGTTCGCCATTGCGTGCGCCGAGGCGGGGCTTTTCAAGCTCGCAGTTATCAATGACAAGCGTGTGTTTTGTTTGAAATGAGGGGACGATGGCAAAGAAGAAGGTCGTGAACAAGGGCGCTGCTGCGGGAACGAAGGAGAGAGTGCTAGATTGCCTGGCGATGCTCAAGAAGTTGAGTTCGAAGAAGACGCTGGAAGAGATGGGGCCGCGGTATGGGATCCATACCAAGAAGGCGTTTGGCGTGTCGATGGCGAATATGAAGGTGGTGGCGAAGAAGCTAATGGCAAACAAGTTGGGGCAGGATCATGAGCTGGCGATCGCGCTTTGGGAGACTGGGTGGTATGAAGCACGGATGGTTGCGTGTATGGTGGATGATCCCGCGCGCGTGACGAGTGCGCAGATGGATGCCTGGTGCAACGACTTTGATAACTGGGGGATTTGTGACACGGTGTGTTTCAAGTTGTTTGATCAGGTGCCTGGGGCGCTTGGGAAAGTGCGGAAGTGGGCGAAGAGGGAAGAGGAGTTTGTGAAGCGCAGCGCGTTTGCGCTTTTGGCGTGTGTTGCGCTGCATGACAATTCGTTGGGGAATGAGGAGTTTGAAGAGGGGCTGGAACTGATTGCAGTCGCGGCGAGTGATGAGCGGAATTTTGTGAAGAAGGGTGTGGTGTGGGCGCTGCGCGGGATTGGGAGTCGGAATGCGGCGATGAGGCTTGAGGCGATGATGGTTGCGGAGCGGTTGATGGAAGCGGAGAGTGCCGCGGCGCGGTGGGTGGGGAAGACTGCGTTGAAGGAGTTGGCGGGGAAGGCGGCGAAGAAGAGGGTGGAGAAGAGGTAGTTAAGACCAATGACTGATTGCCCCGCCGACCATACTGATGAGCGTGACCAGAATCGCGAGCGGGATGGAACTGAGTGAGAAAACGAACCAGATTGACGCTGCTCGACCCATTGGTTCACGCTGCCCGGTGTCGCGCCTCTTTGGCTGATAGGTCGTCCGCCAGATGAGAAGGCCGATCCAAGGCCAGAGAAAGGCGAGTGGGAGTGCGATCATCTGCAGAACAAGGAAGACGTTTCCCAGAAAATCATCGCGAGTGTTCAGGTTGTTGATAAGTTGCACGATCAGGATGCAAAGACTGATCGTCAGCGGGACGCCAAAGCAGAGATACGCCGTACTCGCTGTCGGTGTAGGTGCAGGTGTGGGTTGAGTCGGCCGCCGAGTCCGCGGGCGAAAGAGCGACATCCCGCACTCTGAACAACGGTCTAGAACAGTTGGGTCCGGATTGCGCTTGCCGCAGTGACGGCATATCTCGTCCACTTCATACTGTTCAAGGATGCTGCTCATCAGACCACTCTATTCGGCGGTTCTTTGCCGGCGAGAATCGCGGCGGCGTTTTGGGTGACTATGTGGGCCATGAGTTGGCGGTACTTTTCTTCTGCGCTTCCGATGTGTGGGGAGAGGACGCAGTTGTTCAGGGTTTTCAGGCCTTCGTGGACTACTGGTTCTTTTTCGAAGACGTCGAGGCCTGCGCCCCAGATTCGTTTTTCGCGGAGGGCATCGACCAGCGCGGCTTCCTGTACGATGGGACCGCGGGCGGTGTTGATGAGGATGGCGTGGGGTTTCATCAGGCTGAGTTCGCGGGCGCCGATCATGCCGCGGGTTTGGGGGGTGAGGGGGGTGTGGATGCTGACGATGTCGGCTTGTTTGAGGCCTTCATCGAGGGTGACGCGCTGGGCAGAGAGAGGGGCGAGTTCGAAATCTACGTGTTGTTCACGGGCGACGTAGATGGTTTTTGTGCCGAAGCCGATGCCGCGGATTGCGGTGGCGAAGCCGATTCGGCCCGCGCCGACGATGCAGAGAGTGCGGCCGGTGATGTCAATGCCGAGGAAGTCGTTGGGGCCGAAGGGGCCGTTTTTGGGGTAGTCATCGCTGCGGGTGTAGCGGTCGGCTTCGACCAGGCGGCGGGCGACGGCGAGAAGGAGCGCCCAGGCGAGGTTGGCGGTGCCTTCGGTGACGGCGTGGGGTGTGTTGGTGACTGCAACGTTTCGGGCTTTGCAGGCGGCGAGGTCGATGTTGTCGGTTCCGACGGCGAAATTGCAGACGGCTTTAAGGCTAGAACCGGCGGCGTCGAGGATTTCGGCATCGATCTTTTCAGAGACCCAGGTGACGAGGATGGAGGCGCCTTTGGCGAACTCGGCGAGTTGGGCCCGGTTCATGGTGGAGCCGGGGGCGAGTTTGATGGTGGCAGAGGGGATATCGATCTTGCCGGGGAGGGTGCGGCAGACGGCGATGATTGGGCGGGGGTCTGACATATGAAGCGAGGGTAGGAATTGCAGCGGGGAAAGGCTGTATAAGTAGATGCAAAGTGATTATGGTCGGGGATGCGGATTGCGGCCTGGAACATTTTGCACGGCGGTGGCCATAGGCGGATGGCGACGATTATCGTGGAACTGCTTGAATTGCAAGCAGATGTGATCATTTTGAATGAGTTCCGGGCGACGATGGGCGGGCAGTTGCAGGCGGTGTTGCGGGATCATGGGTTTGCGTGGCAAGTGCTGGGTGGCGACCCGCGCGAGGCGAATGTGGTGCTGGTGGCGGGGAAGGTTGAGCTTGAAAAAGGGGTAATTCCCCCTGGGAATCTGAGCAATCGGCTGGTTGAGGTGAAGTTGAAGGAGTCGGGGGTGACGGTGATCGGGGTGCACATTCCGGATGAGTCGCAACCGACGCGGCGGCGCGAGGCGTGGCAATGGGTGGCGAACAGGGCGAAGACCCTGTCGGTTGAGAAGTGCGTAATTGCCGGGGATTTTAATACCGGGCGGCACAAGGTTGATGAGGCGGGCGAGACGTTTACGTGTACGACGTTTCTTGGAAAGCTGGCGACGGCGGGGTATGCGGATGCGTTTCGAACGTTGCACGGGCGCAAATGGGAGGAGACGTGGGTCGCTCCAAATGGGGCTAAACCACTGGGAAAAAGCGAGCTAAGTGGGTTTCGGCTTGATGGCGGGTTTGTGAGTGAGCAGCTGCGCGAGAAGGTGGCGAAAGCTGAGTATGGGCATGAGGTGAGGACGAAGCGAGTTTCGGATCATTCGATTTTCATGCTGGAAATTGATATTTCTGGAGAAGCGTTGCAGAAAATATGCAAAAAAAGCCGAGAAATTGATCAGTAAGGGGGTTGGCGACTTGATCGCGCAACTGCTTTATGGTATAACTCAGCAAGTTTTCCGGGGAAAACTGCGTTGTACACCGCGTTTAGATTCCCGGTTCCATTTTCATGGAGGATTCCACTATGGCAAAGAAGACATCGAAACCCGCAAAAACAACCAAGACCGCAGCTGCCCCCAAGCCAGCCAAGATCTCACCCAGCAAGAAGGTTCGCACCAAGAGCGAAATCTTCTCGACCATTGGTGATCTCAACGGCCTCTCACGCAAGCAAGTTGCTGGCGTGTTCGACAGCCTTGGCGCATTGATTGCCGCCGATCTCAGCAAGGGCGCTGGCACCTTCGCAGTTCCTGGCCTCATGAAGATCATCGTCAAGCACAAGCCCGCCAGCAAGGGTGGAATGCGTAAGAACCCATTCAAGCCAGGCGAAATGATGGAAGTGAAGCCCAAGCCCGCGAGCAAGACCGTTCGCGTTCGCCCGATGAAGGCTCTCAAGGCAATGGTTGCCTGAACCGAGTTTCGACTCGTAAAGCAAGCTAGATCAGACTATCGTCGGGCACGTTCGGAAGGACGTGCTCGATGTTTTTTTACAAGGTCGGGTCTAGTGTGTCGCTGTGGACAATACAGGCACTAGGCATTTGGCACTAGGCACTAGGGAAAACCGAAGAGGTTCTTATGAGATTGGTTAATCGAGCGGTTGCGCCGGCGGTGGCGCTTGAGACTACTTTGCTCGTGCATGGAGTGCCGAAGGCGGATGGACCTGCGCTGGCGCAGCGGTTGGCGGCGGCGGTGAAGGCCAAGGGGGCCAACGCGGCGGTGGTTGGAGTTGTTGGGGGAGTGCCGACGGTTGGGATGAATGAGCAGGAGCTTGCGGCGATGTTTGCGGCTCCCAAAGTTGAGAAGGTGAATGCGTCGAATCTGGGAGTAGCGATACATCGGAAGGTGCATGCGGCGACGACTGTGAGCACGACCATGGAGTTGGCTGCTCGCGCGGGGGTGAAAGTTTTTGCGACGGGTGGACTTGGTGGAGTTCACAAGGGATTTGGGACGCACGCTGATATCAGCGCGGACCTTGTTGCTCTGACTCGGTTTCCAGTTGCGGTTGTGACGAGCGGTGTGAAGTCGTTGCTCGATGTGGCGGCGACGCGCGAGGTGTTGGAGACTTTGGGAATTCCGGTTGTGGGCTGGCGAGTCAATGAGTTTCCGGCGTTTTACCTCTCGAAGCTGGATGGCGTTGGGGGCGTCGATGTGAGATTTGATGAGATGACCGAATTGGCGCGGTATGTGGAGATGGAGGTTGGGAGGACTGGCCGCGGAGTTGTGGTGTGTAATGCCGTGCCGCAGGCGTTTGAGATTGCGGAGAGCGATTTTGCGGCTTGGCTTTTGAAGGCGGAGCGTGCGGTGGATGTGGCGGCGGCAACCGGACGCGATCGGACGCCGCGGATTTTGGGTGAATTGCATCGAGTTTCGGGCGGTGCGACTCTGCGGGCGAATGTGGAATTGGCGGTTTCGAATGCGGAGGTGGCGGCGGAATTAGCGAGTGAGATGCGACGGAGTCCGATAACTGCGGAATTCACGTAAATGCGGGCAATACGGACGATCCTTGACACAAACTTAGTGGTGTCAAGTACCTATATCGCGCTGATCCGGGAGCGAAATCTGCTACAGTACTGTCAACTGGGAGTTGCAGACTTTGCGCTGTGCCCAGAATAGGTGAATGAAGCCAGCTGGTGGGGAGAGAGACCTTTTCCAGCAAACTAGAGCGATTTTCAGCGCATGGGCAAAGTGCTCAAGGTGTTGGTGGTCGTTCTCCCGAAGTAGTCGGCAGGAACTAAAGGAGCAGTGAAATGAAGATGCGTATTGCCATGTTGGTCGCCGCGGCAGGACTTGCAGCCCCTGCGTTGGCTCAAGACAGTGTTTCAATTAACAGCAACGGTGGTAACGGGCTTCCCGGTGATGCGCTTGGTCACCTTGATACCGCGGTGCAACGGACTGCGTACGTGGTTGATCTTTCAGAGATCACAACAAGCTGGGGCACAAAGTTTCGCATTGGCCCGATCATGAAGTCGAACAAGACCGCAGACGCGACCGATGCGTTCTTTGGTTTCCTGTGGAGCGGACACTCGATCAGCCAGACCATGAAGACCAATGTGCCGTTCCCCTCGGCCTCGTATCTCTCCTGGTCAACACCAGGTGGCGGCGTGAACCCGACGCAGAACAGCGGCGGCACCCCAACCTCATCCGTGAACTTCTCAACACAGTTTGCAATTGGTGGATACGAGACGTCAACAGAACGTGCGAATCCCTTGCTTTCAACTGAAACTCGCCTTGCCAAGAGCATCGTGAGCGCGGTGTGCAACTTTGATGTTGAGTTCCCGAATCGCATGTATGTCACGCGAGTTCATGCAGCAGACAACGTTCGTCCGTTCAACGGTGGCCTTGTTGTTCCTGAGAACTCTGAGCGGGCCTCATTTGGCTACGGCTCGATCGACCTTGATGGAAATACCTATTTCCGTGCGGACAACAACCTGGTTCCAGCGACCGTAACCAACCGCATTCTCGGCAACAACATCTTCCGCGTGAAGGCACTGAGCCGCAATGCGGCGGTGTTGAACGACATCAGCAATCTTGGTGGCGCCGATGCAGCGGCCACTGACCGGATCGTCAACCAGGATGCTTCAACATTTACCTGTCCGAACAACATTCCCGCTGATCTTGCCACTGGTACTACTGCGGGAGACGGCCGCTACTTTGGTTTGAAATTCCAGAACGCAGCGGGCGCAGATCTGACGAACTACGCAGCAGAAGAAGGACTTGGCGGTTCGGCGACCAAGCACCTGAGCTGCCCCTCGCCGCAGGACACACGCGGCAATGCCAGCTTCTCACAGACGGTTCTCTTCCCAGGCACGGTCGGCACAAGCGGATTTGTGCTTCGTGATACCGGGTCGGGCGCAGAGAATGCGTTCACACTTCAGCTTCACGGCGTGAACTCGAACGGACTCTTGAGCAACAAGACTGATTTGCGTCGTCCGGCAGCATTGCTGGTTGACAATTCCACTGGTTACTCATGGCCCGAGACTGCATTTGGATCAGTCTTCCGCCACTACCAGGGCATTACTGCTTTCAACGGCGGCGTGCAGGTTGCCGTCGGCAAGGAATCATCGGGATTGGCAGTGACTGCTGCTGTCCTCTATAACGATGCGGGCGCGGCAGCGTACAACGCTGGCAACCCCATGAACGCCATGGCCGTGTGTCGTTTCAATCCAGCCAACCCCACCGCCACTGCCACATGGGCACTTGCTGGCTGGTGCGAGTCGATTCTTGTCTCTGGCATCTTGGTGAACACGGGCAAGCCGATTCTCAACGGCGCGGGCGGCTCAGCGATTGGCCGCATGTGCAGCCTTGCTGAAGTGACAAACTTCGCGGTTCCATTTGGTCCCAGCATGTCAGCCCCCGTGTTTGACAGCAAGGGCAACATCTGGTTCCTCTGTGCGGCCGAACTCTACAACCGTGGCCCGGCTGGCGAGAGTGATTTCGACACCGTGCTCGTGCGTGGCGTGTACAACGCTTCGAACTTCAGCTATGACCTTGAACTTGTGCTTGAACAGGGCACAACGATTGCCGGCCAGAACTCAGCTCTGAACTACCGCATTACATTCCTTGAACTTGCATATGTCGGCACTGGCTCTTCAGCCAACGGCAACTTCAGCCCTGGCAGCCTTGGTGCATCATCTGCAACACAGGCCGCGTGGAACAACATGGATCCGGCCAGCCTGACTCAGTCTGAGAGCCGCACACTTGGCGGACTTGTTCTTCAAGCCAAGATTGTGTACGACGTTGGTGATGAAAACGGCGTTGATGGTCCTGACGGATTCTTTGATGATCCGACCGGCACCGCTCCTACGTATCCCAACTCACGCGACGAAGCCTATCGCGCGATTCTCTATATCACCGGCGACAACCCGACGACACCTCCATGCCTCGCAGACTTCAACGGCGACACCGTTGTTGACTTCTTTGACTACCTGGACTTTGTCGATGCGTTCAGCGCCAACGATCCATCCGCTGACTTCAACGGCGACACGGTCATCGACTTCTTCGATTACCTGGACTTCGTTGATGCGTTCAGCACTGGCTGCTGATAGATCTTGATTGGTAGACACCTCCAAGCCCCCGGGACCATTCTCGGGGGCTTGTGTTTTTGTTCTGGGACGCAAGAAACATTTGTTTCCATTGCGATTCGCCGTTAGAATGTTGCGGAGGGAATTGAGATGCACACCTGGTACAGTTCGATTGTGATGGTTGCTGTGGCGAGCGGTTCTGCGATGGCCCAGTGGGATCCCAACACTGCGCAATGGGGAAAGACCGATTCCCGCGATATTCGCGTGATGCAGTACAACATTCGCGACACGCTGTGCCGCACGAGTACGACCAAGATTGAAGGACAGACCAATTGGTGTGCGCTGGCCCGCATTGTCGCGGCGATGAAGCCTGATGTGCTCATCATGCAGGAAGTTGGCGACAACGATGGCAACGGCACCGGGGTTGGTGCGGATTCAGTTGTGCAGTTGACGAGCGTGATCAATCTCTGGCTGCACGGCGGCAATGATCCGTTCATCGCGGGCAATCCGGCGGTGACCAGCTGGGTGCAGAAGTATGCACCGACGTATGACCTGCCGTACATCTACGTGTCAGACCAGACCGACAATTTCAATCGCAACGTGATCCTGAGCCGCTATCCGTTCGCGGATTTGAACGGTGACACCAAAGCGACGTATGGGACGTTTATTGTGACAACGCACTTGTACGCTCCCGGCGGCACACTGGGGATTCGCGGGTTTGCGTTTGCCGAGATCAATCTGCCCAACGCGACCTATGGCGGCGACATGATCATGGGGTGTGCGCACTTGAAGTCGGGCGGCACCGCATCAGATCTTGCTGATCGTTTGCTGGCCGCGCAGAACACTGCGTACCTTGTCGATCATTTCTATAACGGCGGCGGCACTGCAACGCCTGACCCGTTCTCGCACATCATTGACAATCCTTCGGCGACCAGTCTGCCGTCGGCGTTGACACCCGTCATCATCGGCGGCGATTTGAATGAAGATGAGAATACCAACGGGCGTGATGGCCCGGTGCTGTGGATTTCGCGGGCCGCGACCACTGCGGGCGACGGGACCGATCGCAACCGCACCGATTGCCTCTACGAAGACTCGCGCGACTTCTTTGCTCCGGCGACGCGCAGCACGCAGAGCAGTTCCAAGCTTGATTACTTGATCTGGCAGGATTCGATCACGACCATGCGGCGGTCGTTCCTCTTCAACACATCGACGGTGCCGATCGCAAAGATGCCCGCGGAGATCATCGGGTTGCCCGTGCCTGCGACGGCGAGCACGCTGGCGTCTGATCATCGCCCGGTGATTGCTGACTTCATCATGCCGCTGCCCGTTGCCCCGGGGACTTTCTCGCTTGTTTCACCGGCGAACCTGGCTACTTCCGTCTCACTCACGCCGACCATGTCATGGACCGCATCGAGCAACGTGAGCACGTACACACTCAAGGTTGCCACTGACGCCGCGCTGACCAATGTCCTCTACACATCGCCCGCGATCACGAACCTTTCGCAGAGTGTTCCTTCGGGCGTGCTCGCACAATGCCAGATGTACTACTGGTCCGTGAGCGCAACCAACATCGCCGGGACAACCACGCCATCTTCCTTCCGCTTCTCCACGATCCGCCCCGCAGACTTCAACAACGATGGAACAGTCGACTTCTTTGACTACCTTGATTTCGTGGATGCGTATTCGCTGAACGATCCGAGTTCGGATTTCAATGGGGACAGCTTCATCGACTTCTTTGACTATCTGGATTTTGTGGATGCGTATTCGATTGGGTGCTGAGGAATAGGCATCAAGGAAGGCAAAGAGAAGAGTCTGCCACTGATTACACTGATGGGAACACAGATAGGAGCTTCTGGATTTTCTCATCTGTGTGATATCTGTGAAATCTGTGGCGGGCCTTTGTTGATTGCGCCTTACGCCGCGACGTTGGTCGCGCGCAAGAGCGGCTGTGCCCGGCCATCGCTGCCGAACTGGATTGCGAGGATGTTGGATTGCAGGCTGGATTTCCTGCCGCGGAAGGCCTGGACGATGTATTGGATGTTGGATGTGCCCTTGGGAATCTTCGTGTCGGTCCAGTGCTTTTCGCCGGTGTTGCCGACGAGTGTGAAAGCAGTTTCGCCAGGGAGCCGGCGCGAGATAGAAAAGAACGTTCCGGCGTTGGGCGCAGCGTTGACAGCTTTCCACTTGAGCGAGATCGCGCCTTGACCGGTGAGCGAGAACGAGAGGTTTTCCGGCTTGCCGGGCGCGGGCGTGGGTGTTGGTGTTGCAGGCATGGGGATCTGCGCAAGCGCGTAGACGTTGGCCGGTTGCTCCTGCAGACTGGCGTAGTTTTTGATCATCGCGATCATGTCCGACCCCTGCACACGCATCTGCGCCACAGCATTGTGAAACGCCAGCGTCGCAGCCCGCGCCTGCGACTGGATCAGCTGCTGCGCCGAATACGCATCGCGGGCCTGCTGAACTAACACCTTCAACTCCGCGACCTGGTCAGGCAAAACTCCAATCGCGGCGGCGTGGTCTCCCCAGACACCGTCGTGCGATTCAAAGAAATCAATTGCGGAAACATCTTTGGTGGGAACGACTGACATGGAGCACCTCCGCCTGCGGCGGGAAAGAGAGTTTTTGGCGATCGGGTTCCGGTGTACTGCGCAAGAATGCGGGTTGGATGTCAGGACAATCGGCGAAAGTGCAGCGCGACTCAAGCGGGGCGCGGGGAAAATGGTGCACAATGGGGCAAAGTGGTCCATCGACGCCGCGAAAAGCCGTGTTTGTGCCACGCCGAGCATGATCGAAGCTCAGTTACTGGACAGGTGTGTCGCATAGATCATGTTGTATTTGGCGCACTGGGAGACTTTTGTTACAAACCAGCGCACTTCCGCAGCGGCACCTGTGAAGCATGCCGCGCGAAGTAGATCATCTCGTGCTCGGTACACAACCACGCGCATCCGCGTTCGAGACCATCGCAGTCCATTTCGTGGTTTGTGCGAACTTCGGGTGCGGCGGGAGGGAGAATCGGGTATGCTCAGGGCGCATGCGATATGCGAATCGACGCAGGTTGGTGGTTGTGGTGGTGCTGGCCGCGCTGTTTGGCGCGGCGTTGCCATATGCGATCTGGCTTTACGACTGGGAAGTAGGACAAGCCGGAGAAGGGCTCGTACAGACGGACTCGAATCCCTCCGAATTCACGCACAGAGGCATCGGCGGGTATCAATTGCGGCGACTGGGTTGCGAGTATGTATCGTTGCGCTGGTGGGGAGGATTTGAAACCGGCGAAGATTGGAACTGGATGATGTCTAAGTGCGACAACCTGATCCCAAAGAGCGCCCGCGATACTCATAAGCACACTATTTATGAAAGCCTGGTTGTTGTCCAGTATGGTTGGCCATTTCGAGCGGCGCACTTCTGTCGTATCAGCAACTCAACTACTGGCGCGCTCGTGGATACGTCGACGGCATTGAGCAGAGGGATGATTGGGTGGGATTGGTTGGACGAGATAACTCCCGATTACGTTCCACTGGGCGTGAGATGGTTAGGAATGTTCGGCAATGTTGGTTTGAGCGTGCTGTCCTTCGCGGCCATATATTGCGGATTGGCAAACCTGCGTGCACGTCACCGCATCAAACGCGGCAATTGCTGGAAGTGCGGGTATTTGAGTCTTGGTGCGGCGGTGTGTCCGGAGTGTGGGACAGCGCGATGAGCGGGATGTGGTGGTGGCAGGTGGTCCTCGCCGTCGGGCTTACGCCCGAGGCACCAGCGCGAGGATGGGGCGCGGTTGTTTGGATTGGGCGAGGAGGTGTTGCTCTTGTGTGGTCGTTTTCAGGTTGTCTTTATCTGTGCCTATCTGTGACATCTGTGGCGACTGTCTTCTTCTGGGTCCTTCTGGGACTTCTGTGGCTACTGCCTTTTCTTATCGTGGTCATCGCGTGATTTTGGCTAGTATCTGATGTTAATAACTCTCCTTGCTTTTCTCTGCGACTCGGCGTCTCGGTGTCCTCTGCGTACAAGACACGGAGCCGGGAGACTCAGAGGTGAGGAGCAAAGGCAGTAAGCGGGAGCGGGGAACATCGGCAGGATTGCCGATGCCACGCTGCGTTCAGGACTTCTTCAGTCGATCGATCTCGCGCAGTGCGCGGCGGAGTTCGCGCTTAGCTTCAGATAGTTTCAGCAGGCTGCGGACTCTTGTGACCAGTTCGAGGCGGTTGACTGGCTTAGAGAGGAAGTCATCGGCACCGACATCGACGGCGTGTTCGACATCGCTTACTTCGGAGAGAGCGGTGACGATGACGATGGGAATATCGCGAGTGGCGGGGTCAGCTTTGAGTTTTTTGCAGGCTTGGAAGCCGCTCATGCGGGGCATCATGACGTCGAGCAATATGAGGTCGGGGGCGGCTTTGGCGACTGAGTCGAGAGCTTCGAGGCCATCGCGGGCGGTGCGGATGTCGCAGGCGAGGTCCTCTAAGTATGCCTCTAATAGCTCCAGATTCTGGTCGTTGTCGTCGACGAGCAGGACGATGGGCTTGGTTTGAGCAGGTTGTGGGGGTTGGTCGGTCGTCATTGATGGTCCTCGATGGTAAAGGGTAGACAGCTTGGCCGCCTTACCTGTGAGTCTCAGAGAGGGCTCGTCTGGTACGCAGGGGACGAATGTCCCGCGTCTTGGAGACGCAGAAGCCCGAGTGAGAAAGGCAGAAGAGGTATTAACATGGATATACAGGATGGACAGGATAAGAAAGGGGGAAGGAAGGGTCTTGGACCCTTTGGATTTGCTTTGCTCATTTCCTATCTCTGCGCCTCTGCGACGCGGGACATTTGTCCCCTGCGTACCAGGGCACTGATTGCCGCTGTGCGGGGTGGATTTTGCGCGGTGGGCGGCGAACAATCTAGACTCAGGGGTGCTGGTCTATCTTGGCAAGGGGTTGACATGTCTGGATCGCATTCCAAGTCTAAACCTTTGTGGGAAGACAAGTTCCACGTTCCGCGCCTGGAGGCGTTGCTGGGGGAACTGAGTCGGCAGCAACTCACCTGGGCTGAACATATCAGAACAACGCTTGGGCAGATTCCCGGGATGGAAGAACGGTTGAAATGGGAGGGCGTCGCGTGGCGATGGTCGCTCTCGTTTGTGAATGGCGAGACGAACCGAGCACTGTGTTACCTTGTGCCGCAGCCCGGACATCCCAAACTGGTGGTGTTGCTGCCGCTGGACCTGTTAAGTACGATCGAATCCAGCAGCGTCCCGAAGTGGTTACGCGAGGGCGTGTTCCAGTCGCCGTTGGTGGGCCGGATGCGGTGGACGACGTGGGAACTTTCGAGCAAGTCCCAGATCGATGAGCTGCTGGAACTGGTATTGATGCAAGTGCCCGCGGCGGCGGCTCGCGGCACGTAATTAATCCCCCCACTCCCTTTGCATTGCGACGGGTACGCCAGCCGATAGTGGTACGCTTAGATTGCAGGAGGCGTACATGAGAGCAGTGTCTAAACGAGTGTTGATTCAAGTAGCGGCGGTGAGTTGCATTGCGTTGAGCGCGGTGGTGGCAATGGCCCAGCCGCTGAACGATGACCTGCGCAAGATCATGCTACCGCTGAAACTCGCGAACACGAAGGTGGGCGTGAGCGTTGTCGATGTGACAAGTGGCGAGACACTGGCAGATCGCAATGCCAACGATCTTTTCATTCCCGCCTCGAACATGAAAGTCCTGACTTCAGGCTCGGCCCTGATGGCGTTGGGGACCGACTTTGCATTTCGGACGGAATTAGTGCTGATCGAGAACCGGCTGGTCATCAAGGGCGATGGAGATCCGGCGCTTGGGGATAATGAGATACTGGAACAATCGTCACCGAAGATGACAGTGGCACAATTAGTAGAGGTTCTGGCGGATGCGGTCGTGAAGACAGGAGTGAAGCAGATTCAGGAAGTGATCGTTGATGACCGCGTATTTGATCGCGAGTATGTTCATCCATCCTGGCCCAAAGACCAGCTTCGCAACTGGTATTGCTGCGAAGTCAGCGGCGTGAACTTTCACACCAACACGCTGAGTTTTTTCTTTCAACCGACAGGTATTGGCCGCACGCCGGGCGTCACGCTCGAGCCGCAGGCACGCTGGATTGAAATCGACAACAAGGCAAAGACGATCAACAGCGGGCCGCAACGCATCGGACTCGATCGCATTTCAGAGACCAACCGTTTTCTGCTGACGGGCGAATTGCGCGTGGCATCGAGCGACAAGGTCACGATCCATGAGCCGGGGCTTTTCTTTGCACAGTTGCTGGGAGA
>SXOY01000335.1 GCA_005776545.1 Planctomycetia bacterium
CTGTCGGTGTTCCGACGCAGTGGCTTCGAGTGGTGGAAGATGAGGCCGGGCAGAAGTTGTCGCTCGAAGTTTCGAGCCGCGAATATAGCAATTCTTCGGGGCAAGTTGTCTCACTGGTCGGCGCGATTCACGTTGGAGACCAATCATACTACGAAGCACTACAGAAGTACCTTGACTCAATGACCTTGGTGTTGTGGGAAGGTGTCAAGCCCGAAGCTGCGACCGGTACTGTGGCCATGACAGACGAAAAGCGTGTAGAGATTACGACTGCGCGATTGCGGATGCTCGCCGCCATGGTTGAGCGCCACAAGAGCACGCATGGGAAGAAATACCCGGGAACTTTGGATGATGTCGCAGCGGCTGCTGAGAATCAGCAGAAAAAGCTGATTGAGCAAGTTACGAAGGATGCCTGGGGCAACCCCATCAAATTGGTCTATGGGTCTGGTCCAAGCAAGCGTGCGGATGCAGCTCCTGGAACAATGATAAAGACTATGGACCTTGTCAGCCTCGGCGCAGATGGCAAAGAAGGCGGCGACGGAATCAATGGAGACATCAAGTTCTCATCGCAGACGCCGTTAACCAGTGCGGAAAAAGCTGGAAAAGATGGTGGAATTCAGATGCAGCTTGCCAAGGCGCTGGGGCTGAAGTTTCAATTGAACGCGATTCAGTACGAGCGCCCCAATTGGCGAAACTCAGATATGACTGCCGAAGCGCTCCAGCAGCGGATGGTTGAAAAGGGGCAGTCGCTTGATGCGTTCATGGGAATGCTCGATGGCTCCAGCGGCATGGGACAAATCGCGGGTGTGCTGTTAAACATGGTGGGAGCAAGTCCCAAAATGCAGACAACCGTCAAGTTGATGATGCTGCATGTGCTTTCCCAAGCGGATGACATGGCGGCGATGTCGCAGGCAAACGGCATGGGCGAATTCATGAAGGTGATCGTCGAGGATCGCAACGATGTTGTGATGGAAGACCTCAAGAAGACCTTGAAAGACAATCCAGATACGAAGACCATCGGTGTGTTCTACGGCGCGGGTCACTTCGCGGGGATGGAAAAGACACTCGTCGGAGAGATGAAGTTCACTCCGGGCAAACAGCTTTGGTTTCCTGCGATAACGGTCGACCTGAAGGCCGCGGGCATGAGCATGAAAGAGGCACAGCAGATGAAAGCGATGATTCAGGGAATGACTCGCGATATCAAGCGGCAGGCCGAACCAAAGTAACTCCAAAAAAAGCAACGCCCGGTCGAAAGAACCGGGCGCTGCACAGGAGATTCGTCAGTCGTTTAGTTACGCCGCGTGACTATGCAGCTAGTGCGTAACGTCCGGTGGCAAGCCGCTCACGGAGCCTGTCTTGATCGCCCGGATTTTCAAAGCGTGTGAAAGCCAGGGCCATACGAACTGGGCCAGGCTCTTCGTTGTCCATCCAGATCACATTGCCATAGGCGACCACAGTGCGTGCTGGGCCGGTGGCATCCCAACCTGCGGGGCCAGGCCCCATTGGCAGCGTGACTTCGATGGCAACCGGAGTTCCCTGTGGGATTCCATTATCCAGTTCAAACTGAAGGCCGCCTTCGGAGATGTTGTAGGCGTGGCCTTCGAGTTCAAACTCCACCTGATCAGGGAATTTCACCCGAACAGGGGTATACATCGGGGCCAGGCGGTAGCGGCTGTGGCGGCGGCGATTGGAATTATCTGTCTGCATAGCGGGTCTCCAGTAGATTCCGCCGCTGTTATCGGCAGATTCTGCTGGTCAGATCAGTGAATGTTGTGCTTTGCGAGACGATCAGGGGCGTGGCGAGACCTGAGAACCGGTGGCGGACGAGAGGAACTTGAGCGCAGCGCGATCAATCTTGATGCCCATTTTCTTCTCAATCTGCGGCAGGATGTTCGTGGTAAGCTCAAGGAACACAGCATCAGAGAGTTCGCGTGGCACATCGAACACGAACCCATCGGCCGTGACCACGTGTGCGTGTGGTTCCAGGATGGTGTCAAACCTGGCGCAACCGATCGGGGTTGCGATTTTGCGGAGGAGTTGAATATCAACCAAGGCGTCCAGCGTGTTATATACCGTGGCAAGGCTGACGCCGGGGGCAGTCTGGCGTATCAGTCCAAACAGATCTTCTGCGGAAAGGTGCTGGCCAACGCGCTGGGCAAGCAATTGGTAGATATCTTCACGCGGCTTGGTGCTTCGCATGCCACGCGAATGGAAGACCTCGCGAACCTGATCGCAAGTTAGAGGGGTGTGGGAGGACGGAGTTGCTTGACGCGAGGGCATAGAGGTGGGGGATGATATTCCCTCATTGTTGGGTGCGGCGGTAAATTGATGAGCAACCGAACCCATTGGTCATGCGGATCGAACTATAGATGGAGTGCCCTGAATGTCCGTAGATTCTCACATTTTGGAATTGCTGTGCGAAAGCTGCGGTTATTCAATACTGTCATTGCCGCAGAATGGGGCGTGTCCGGAATGTGGCCGCAAACGGGCGATGTCATTGCCCGAGTCCCGTGAAGGAAC
>SXOY01000336.1 GCA_005776545.1 Planctomycetia bacterium
CGAATACTGAGCGGGTTTTTGCGGCGGGCAGCGAAGATGCGATGGATGCGATGCAGGATGAAGCCGGGGAGCGGTCGGGACTGTTCACGCGCTGGATTCAGCATGATGCGGCGATTAATCCTGGCAATTCCGGTGGTCCGCTGGTGAACGTGCAGGGGCAGGTAGTGGGTGTGAACACGCTGGGTGGGAGCAATATGGGTTTTGCCAGCCCGTCGAACCTAGCGAGAGATATCGCGGCGAAGATAATTCAGTTTGGGGAGGTGCCGCGGTCGAGTATCGGGGCGACGGTCAAGCAGATCGGGAAGACGAGTTTTGACAAAGGTGTGCTGATTACCAGTGTGATTGCCAATGGTCCGGCGGCAAAGGCGGGAGTGAAAGCCGGCGATCTTGTGACTGCGATTGATGGGCAGGTCTTGACAATAAAGTTTGCGGAAGAGATCCCGCCGCTTTTGAAGAGCTTGGCGGATCGGCCGATCGGAAGCACGATTGCCCTTGCTATTGAGCGCGACGGCAAGCCGCTGAATGCGGTGGTTACGACAGAAAAGATGTTGAGGGACAGGGGCGATGAAACGCTGCTTCGTGGCTGGGGAATTGTGGGTCGGGAGATCACTGAGAAGATCGCAAGAGATCGGCGGCTTGATTCGACGCAGGGTGCGCTGGTGGGCGGAGTACGGTCGGGAAGTCCGGCGGGGCTGGCGGAGCCTTCGATTGGATGGGGCGATGTGATCAAGTCGATTGATGGCAAGCCGGTGGTGTCGCTCAAGGACCTTGTTGAAACATATCGTAAGATAATGGAGCAGGAGAAGTTGCCGGAGTTCCTGCTGATTGAGTTTGATCGCCAGGGGAAAAATCATGTGACCCTGATCAAGCCCAGGCCGGAGAAGCGGGACGACCCGCCGCGGGAACTGCCAAAAGCATGGATTGGAGCGGCGACGCAGCCATTGACCAAGGACATGTCGAACATGCTGGGGCTGAATGGGGTGCTGGGGTTCCGCGTGACGCGTGTATATCCCAACAGCAAGGCGGCGACGAGCGGCTTGCAGGTTGGCGACGTGGTGACGATGTTGAATACTGACAAACTCGCGCCCAAGGGTGTTTCGGATGCGGGGCTGTTTCAGCGGCAGGTGCGCAAATTGAAAGCTGGCGAAATGGCAACGCTGGCGGTGCTGCGCGATGGCAAGCCGGTGGAAGTGAAAGTGGAACTGGAGCGGACGCGGTATACGGCGGATGAAGCGATACGGACAGAGAACAAAGATTTTGAGTTAAGTGTGCGAGAGTTGACGTTCTTTGATCGCGATGATGAGCGGTGGGATGAAAATGTGCAGGGCGTGCTGGTGGAGGATTTGGAACACGCGGGCTGGGCGGGATTGGCTGGGATCATGCCGGGCGATTTGATTCAGATGATTCACAAGGTGCCGGTGACTTCGATTGCGGAATTCAAGGCGATTATGGAGCGGCTAGCCAAAGAGACGCCTGCAAAGGTTGAGTTTGTTGTGCTGCGGGACAATCGCACGTTCTTCAACTTCGCGGAGCCAGATTGGAAGCCGATGTTGAAAGATGAGGCGAAAGAGAATAAGTGAGAACGATGGATCTGCTCGACATATCGGTGGGTTTCAGAGAGACAGTGCTTGGTACGCAGAGTCGCAGAGACGCAGAGAAAAACAAGACAAGATTAACATGGATATACAGGATTAACAGGATAGGAAGGCATCAGGAAATTAATGGCATTTAGCCTTTGCGCGTCCGGGCAGAAGAAATCATGGTGCATACTGACTTGACCTGATACACTCTGAGCATGGCAGACTCAATGGCGCAGTCTCTGGAAGATCAAATCGGAATGTCAAGTCATTCTAGTAGCGTTGAACCAATCGTTACTGTCGCCGGTTCTGCTACGCTGAAACCTGGCAAGTTTGGAGATTATCTGCTGCTGCAGCTATTGGGAAAAGGTTCACAAGGCGAAGTCTGGCTCGCCCAGGATTCGATTGGTCGGAATGTTGCGGTAAAGCAACTTTCTGGTTTTCAAGAATCGAAACAAGTACATCGAGAGGTCCAGGCTCTCAAGCTCTATCAGGGCCTGAGTGATGAGCCGCATTTACTCAGGGTACTCCACATCGGCACTTCTGATGCAGGTGTGTTTTACTCGATGGAGTTGGCAGACTCACTGAAGTCTGAAGGAGGTAAAGAGTATGTCCCCATGTCGTTGGCACATCAACTCTCGTCGACCGGAGCGATGAGTGCGGAAATATCAAGGCAGATAATCGTTGAGGTACTTGATGGCGTGGCCGCCCTGCATTCGAGAGGTCTGTTACATCGCGATATAAAGCCGGCCAATATTCTTCGCGTAAATGGTGTCTGGAAGCTCGCCGACATTGGGCTACTTACCGAGGATCGCGCGGATGTTACTGCGCTGGGGACGCTTGAGTTCATGGCCCCCAATGGGGATATTGATAAGAAGTCTGATCTGTACGCCTGCGGCAAGGTTCTGTACTGCGTGCTGACCGGACTGCCGGCACGTTCATTTCCAACGCTTCCACAGACTGTGCTGTCCAATCCCTCGCAGTTGGTTCAAACGCTCAACGCTGCAGTGAATCGGGCATGTGCGTTGGACCCAGTGAACCGGTTTGACACCGCAACGGAATTCAAAGCTGCATTGGATACCCCGCCGCGCAGAGTGATTGCTCGCGAGCATTGGTTGGGTATTGCTACTGCGTGCACGATCGTCGCGATTACTAGCTGGGGAGTTCTTAAGAATCAGCAATCTAGTTCGGAGACATCGGTTTCCACTGCTCAATGGCAGGTGCTGTTTAACGGCGTGAGCATTGGCGAATGGGACAAGCCCGAGGCGATCCATGGCACTTGGATCGTGAAGGATGGGGCGATTCAGTGCGTTCGGGATGATGCCTATAAATTGCTGCGGCTCAAGCAAGATTTTGGCCCTGGTACTTTGCGAGTGGTGGTTTCACCCGATCACGATGGAGCGAGATTCGGCGTGCGATATGCGTGCGATCAGGTGGGTGGCGGTCCGCTTTTCATGGTGATGGGTGATAAATACACATGGGTGAAGGGATACCAGAAAGCATACCCGCCCGATCAACCGGGTAACTGGTTCAGCTTTCCTGGGCCAATTCCCGCGCCGGGCCAAGATGTCGTTTTGGAGGTGGAGTGGGGGCCAAAACGACACCAGTTGCGAGCAAACGGCCAGGTTCTCTACGACCTTCCGCCTTCAGATGCCGGGGGGCCGGTCATGCTTCACGTGTGGGCGGGTGATTCGGCGACCTTTCGTAAGGTTGAATATCGCCCCGGAATCGAAAAATAAGATTTTGTTGGTGGGCGGAGCGTCAGAAGTACAAGCATCTCTCGAAGTCCCTGATGCAGGATCGAGGTAGAACTCTAGTATGACGAAGTCTGATGCCACAAACGACTCCAGTACATCGGCAACGTTGCTTGCCCGGCTCCGAGCATCTGATGACTCTTCGGCGTGGCAGGAGTTTGCACGCCGCTATGTGAGATTGATCTGGTGGTTTGCGAAAGATGCAGGGCTTGGGGCCGAAGATGCTGAAGATATCGTGCAAGAGGTCTTAAGCGATTTCGCACGACAGGCCGCGACTTTTGAATATGAACCATCGAAAGGACGCTTCCGGGGTCTGCTACGGACGATCACCCAGCGGCGAGTGATCGATTTTCTTCGACGCAAGCGGGTGTCGGTCAACGCGGCGATACATTTGGAGCGATTGGAGTCGCCGCAACTGGTGCAGCATGAATGGGACCGGCTTGAACAAACGGCGTTAGTGCTGCGTTCTCTGGAAGATGTCTCAAAGGCGGTGGAGCCTCAGACGTATCAGGCATTTCAGCTCCATGTTATTGAAGATTGGCCAGTTCGGCGAGTTGCAGGTTTTCTGGGAATATCAGAAAACAGCGTGCACGCCGCTAAATCAAGGGTACTGGCATGGGTGCGGCGGAACATTGCTGAAGGCTCTCAAGAGGAATTCACAAAGTAGGTAATATCATGTCCAAGGTATCGCAAGAGTCGAATCAAGAAGAGTTTTCGGACAGCGAGCTGATCGGTATTTTGCGGCGAGCAATTCAACTGGCACCGGATCAGCCGACTCAGGCCAGGCTTCGGCTGCGATTAGCGGCCGCGCTCGAGCAGGAAAGACCGAATCGCAACGCGGAAAATCACACACCGAGAGGATGAGGTTCATATGTGTCGGCTTGCAAATGTCATTCTCAAAGCCATGTACCTTGTAGGTGTGTTCCTTTCGATTATGGGGGTAGAGGGGGCGCTTTGTGCCGCTCAGACCTCAGTTTCGAGCGATCCAGCACTCATTGTGGCTACCTCTCCATCTCGAGCCAGGTTGACGATGCAGGTTGGGAAAATGGTGAGTAAAACAGTTGCGGAAGAGACAAGGGGGCTTGTTTCATGCTAATCCGAGTATCTTGGATTCGAACGGCTCTTCTGTTTCTTGTAACTGCAGCCTGTTTCTGGTCTGGAGTTGTTGATTGCCATGCAAGTCTTGTATTGACACAATGGAAATTTTTGCTGAAGGATAGGACAACGATAATATGTGAGATTGTAAATGAAGGAAAAGATCAGGATGGCACCGAGTGGTATCAAATTCGGGTACCAGGGACTGGTAAGTTGCAGGTGATCAGGGAATCACAGGTGGCTGATCGACAGCCGGATGAGGCCGATGTTAAGGAGCTTGTATACACGGATGGACGAACAGCAAGGGTCTGGATTGATCAGGAAGGTGACACTTGGCTGAAAATCCGAACCGGTACGGACTTGGAAACTGTGTCGGTGGTCCGTCGCGCAATCATTAAGAACTTGACGCCAAAGTATCAGCGACTACTTCCGGAATCAGCGCCCGTCGTTGTCGCACTTCCGAAACCGTCATTGCCATCGAAGGAAGGTCAAACAGTCGCACCAGTTGAGAAGCAGGCTGCGACGCCAATGCCAGATAAATCCTCTCAAAATTCACCATCTAGACCCGGATCAGGAGTCGAACACGCGGAAACAAAAGTGTCCGGCGATGTGCCACGCAAAGAAGAGCCAAAGAACGTCGAGTCAATCGGACCGCTTGCATTCCAGTCACGAGGTTATAGCGAAGGAATCGGTCTCAAGGGGCTTCTTAAATGGATCGGTGGGTTTATCTGCGTAGGAGGGTTCATAATACTAGCAAAAGTAATAATGTCGCGTGGATAAACAGTCCGCGAATGAGGGCTGCAGCAACAGTGCAAAAAAAGGTGCATTAATATGTCGACTGAGGAAGACTCGAACTGGGATCGGTTTTGGCAGTTTAGGCTGATGCTAACTCCTGGCATTATACGATGGACATTTGTGGTTGTAACGGCGTTGATCGTGCTTGCAATGGTAGGGGCACCATTTGCGTACTTAGTTGAGAGATCGGAGTCCTCCAATGTTGCACCAAGCGAGCATGACGCCAAAGCTGAAATCAAGAAGGTCGCAGCTGAACTCAAAGCGAACTCGGAGGTTCTGCACCTATTCGATTCATATGTATCTCTCGATATTGAATTAGTAGACATAGAGGAACTGCTAGGGAAGTCA
>SXOY01000337.1 GCA_005776545.1 Planctomycetia bacterium
GGGATGAGAAAATCGGGGGCTGGATTGCACAGAAGATTGTCGATTGTCGTCTGTGCAGTTGAGATTAATGAATCGAATACACACGTAGAAGCTACTCGGAGACTGTCTGGCACTGGGGTTCGATTCCCCACGGCTCCATTTATTTCAGCATCAGCTGCTGGATGCAAAACTACAACACCCGCGCTGCGAAGATTCGCAACACGGGTGTTGATGTTTTTTGATAAACGAAATTGTTTACTTACGAGAGAGCAGGTCGCGGATTTCCTTGAGGTAGTCCTTCTCGCTGGGACCAGCCGGCGCTGCTGCAGAAGCGGGCTTCTCGTTGTCAAAGCGTTTCTTGGCGGCGGTGTACGCCTTCACCATGAGGAAGACGACGAAAGCCATGATCAGGAAGTTGATAGTCTCGGTGATGAACGCGCCGTAGCCCATGGCGACGCCGTTCGCTTTGGCGTCGACATACTTCATGCCCGCTACAAAGGTATCTTTCTTGGTCAGCATGACGTACTGATCATTGAAGTTCACGCCGCCCGCAAGGCCCAGAATTGGACTTATGAGATGATCGATCAACGCGGACACAATCTTTCCAAACGCTCCACCCATGATCACGCCGATCGCGAGATCAAACACATTACCCTTAATCGCAAAATCACGGAAATCTTGAACAAAACCCATGTGAACTCTCCTTCTGTTTTGAGAGTCGCCCCAATGAAGGAAGCAAACTCGTGAACGCGGACGATATCACCCTCTGACGATTCTTGCAAGCCAGCGACGGCCGCCCTAGCGGGCATTTTGGTCCCAGACGCGGTTCTTATCTCGCAGTTGCGCAAGCACCTTCATATACTCCTTTGCGGATATCTCAAATGCACCAAATTGCGCTGTATGCGCATTGGCAATCTGGCTATCAAGTACCTTAAACCCACATTGGCGCAAGTGGCCCACGAGGTGGATCAGGCAGACTTTACTTGCATCGGTGCCTCCCCATTGCGGTCGGCTGAACATGGACTCGCCGCAGAATATGGCGCCAATCGCAACGCCATATAGCCCCCCGACCAGCATCTTGTGATCGACGACTATCGCGTCTGGTGGAACGTCTGCAGGGCACGGGAGCCAGGCTTCGACGCTGTGGGCGTGTCCGGCGTTATGCAACTCTATATAAGCTTCTACGATATCATTCGAAAGCCAATTGCCGTCCCCATCGCGTGGTTGTGCGCACGAACGAATGACCGCCGCGAAATTGCGGTCGATTGTGATTTCAAATCGATTCTGCCTCACTTTTGCGCCGAGCGTCCTTGAGACGTGAAATCGCTCATCGAGTGGGATGAGACACCGCATCTGAGGCTGTACCCAGTCGACTTCGAGTGGGTCATCGCCCATCCCGGCCATTGGAAAGTACCCCTCGCGATACAGCGAGAGGATGCCTTCGACCAGAGACATGCCTTCTGGAATCGGGAGCATTGTTATCAATTCGAATTATTCATGCGCTCGGGATCTGGAAAGTCGCGATATAACGCGCTCTTGAAGTCAATTGCGTTTGAATACACAGGTCGATGCAGTTCTTCGACTTTTCCCGAACGTGTAGCGACGGTCGAAAACGCCTTGTCGAGTTGGGCCAAGTCATTGGTCCAAACTCGAATATGAAATTCGCCCAGGCCTTCGGGACCAAATCCAAATTTCCGCCGAGTCAATGACCATCCTTCGATCGAACCTTCATCCTTGAGAAAATCGAGATATGCCTTGACCGCTGCGGCCCATTCAAGGTCTTTTCGTGAGTCTCTCAAATTCGCCCACATTTCGTAGTAATTCATGGCCCAAGCGTATCTACGATTCGATCGTGCTGGAAGTTTCACGTGTGACAGATTCTCTCGATGCCACCTTTGCCCTTGCATGCGGGCTGGCATCTTTGCTGCGCGCAGGCGACACTGTCCTCCTTCAGGGCGAACTTGGAGCGGGCAAGACTACCTTTACCCGTGGCGTGATGTCTTATTTCAACCCCACATCACCCAATGTCTCCAGTCCTACGTTCGTTATGGTGAACCAATATCCGGTGAGCCAGAACGTCAATAGAATTCAAAGCGTGACACACGTCGATGCGTATCGACTTGGTTCCACCGCCGACCTGGATGCGCTTGGCTGGGACCAGCTATTTTCAGAGCAAGGCGCCGCTGCCCCGGGAACCGTGGCCCTGATTGAGTGGCCCGAACGGATAACGGAAGCTCTGCCGCGGCATGGGGCGATTGTGGTTGAGTTGTTTCATGCGGGCCAGGCCTCGCGTGAGTTCAAGTTTTCTTTTCCTGATGCAATCAAAGAGCGTCCGGAAACTCGCTTGTTTTTAGAACGGGAGCCAGCGATTTGCCCGACCACCAAAGCGTGGGTTTCGCCTACAAATCAGGCGTATCCGTTCGCGAATGACCGGGCCAGAATGGCGGACCTGGGCAAATGGATGAGCGGGGCTAACACGATCAGCAGACCCGCAACCGAAGATGATGCACCCCCCGGCAAATAGTCGCCCCCTACGCTTACGACCTTGGCCGATGCTCCACTTCGCAATACAGAAATTGACCCGGTGCTTGTTGAAGTCAAGCCCGTGGATATCACCACGCTCCGCGGCGGTCCGCTGACGATCGCGCCCGATACCACCGTGGCATTGCCGGTGTACAACGAAGCGGGGACAATCCGGGCGACGCTTAACGCGATCATTCCGTTTTCAGATGCGCACCCGCAGTTTGAATTTGTGTTTGTGGATGATGGGTCGCGTGATGGCACCTCTGGAGCAATTTCTGACTTGATCTCATCTCGCCAGGATCTACGCCGCCACAAACGGATCTCACTGCTTGAATGCAAGGTGAACGGCGGGAAGGGTCGAGCGATTTCGACTGCGCTGGAATTGACTCGCAGCGACTATTTCTGTTTTCTTGATGGCGATCTTGCGTATTCACTAGATCACCTGCTGAAATTGCGATCTGCTCTCAACACTTCGCAGGTGGTAATCGGGTCGCGAGCATTGATTGCCGGCGAAGATCTTGAAGTGCGATTCACTCGCCGCGTCCTGGGAATGGGTTTCAATCGCATCGCTCGCTCGTTGCTTGGTCTGCCTTTCAGAGATACACAAGCGGGACTCAAAGGCTTTCGCACCGCCGATGCTCGTGAGATCTTCAAACGGATGCGCCTCACCGGTTTTGCGTTTGATGCCGAAGCGCTCTACATCGCCCATCACCTGGGCATGTCGATAGCGGAAATTCCGGCTCACGTCAGCGAACATCATCGAGCCAAGCAGTCCAACGTGAACCTGATCACCGAGCCGCCAAAGATGCTGGCGCAGCTTGCAGGAATTCGCCTGCGCGGAATTCAGGGCAAGTACGACTGAAATCAGTGCAGCACGCGGAAGAGCTCTTCCTTTGTCGTCAGTCCTTGCGCCGCCTTCAACTCGGCATCTTCGCGCATCGGACGGAAACCGCCCTTGATTGCAGTCTCATAGAGCGTCACAGAATCTGCGTTCTGCCCAGTAATGCGCCGCAGATCATCGGTCACGTTCATGAGTTCGTAGATCGCCATGCGGCCGCGGAAACCGGTTCCGTAACAGTTATCGCAGCGAACCTTGTTCACCAGAGCTGTGCCGCCGCAGACCTTACAGGTGCGACGAACTAGTCGCTGTGCCAGCACGGCGAGCAACGAACTGGTCACAAGATATGGCTCGATGCCGATGTCGATCAGACGCGGAATCGCGCTGGGTGCATCATTAGTGTGAAGCGTTGCGAGCACAAGGTGGCCCGTGAGCGATGCCTGAATTGCAAGCTGCGCAGTCTCGGCGTCGCGAATTTCACCGATGAGAATAACATCGGGATCCTGACGCAAGAGTGAGCGAAGACCGGTAGCAAATGTCACGCCGCGCTTGGGGTTGACCTGCATCTGCGAAATGCCATCGAGGTGGTATTCAACCGGGTCTTCGATGGTCATCACGTTGCGGTGCGTGCGGTCGATCTGCGCGAGCGCTGCATACAAGGTCGTCGTCTTACCTGAGCCAGTCGGACCGGTCACAAGAATAATGCCGGTTGGTCTCTCTATGAGATCAACGAGCTGCTCCTGCATGCCCTTCTGCATGCCGATCTGATCGAGCGAGAGCTGGGTCTGACTCTGATCGAGCAGGCGCATGACGAGTCGCTCGCCGTACACGCTGGGAATACACGAGAAACGTATATCGACTTTGCGGCTGCCGATACGCACGCTCGTATAGCCGTCCTGCGGCGAGTGACGATTGGCGATATCAAGCTCGGTCATGACCTTCAAGCGGCTGGAAATCGCAGGTGCAAGCGAGAGTGGCGGCGTGAACGCATCCTGCAACATGCCGTCGATGCGGAAACGAATGACGAGTTTATTTTCCTGCGGGTGAACGTGAATATCGCTGGCGCGGCGACGGAGCGCCTCGAACAAAATCATGTTTACCAGGCGGATGACCGGCGTCTGCCGCGCAAGCTGCAAAAGATCGGTCGATTGACCCGCGCTTCCGGCGGCGGCGGCGATCGCCCGCTCATCCAGCGGCATTTCGTCGACGATTTCAGTGACCAGGTCCTGCCGCTGTTCATAGCCGCGGTTGATGAGATTGACAACGCTGGCGCGAGGCGAGAGTACGAGTCGAATCGGCATTTCCAGCGAGTCTTCAATGACGCGAAAGACTGCGGGCTGAAGAGGCTGGCTGGTGGCGACGATCATGACGCCGCCTTCGCTGGCGATTCCGGCGGCCTGATGATGGCGGGCCATTTCAGCGGTGATGGTCTCGTAGAAGCGTGACGAGGATTCGGCGAGTTTTGGCTCTGCGTCGTATTTCAAACCCGTGCGTTTGGCGAGCATCTCCAGCGCGGCATGCTCGTCGATCGCAAGAAGCGAAAGCAACGTGTCCCAGGGTTCAACATCGCTGCCATCGAGCTGGCTGAAATGCTGTAGCTGGTCGCCTTTGATCTTGAAAATGCTGAACTGCTCGGCAGCGCGATTCCAATCGCCGATGGCGAAGAGATCGGTCGAACTGCTTGCGGCCGCGGCAGTCCGCGCCAATACACTCTGTTTCCCGTTAGATTCTGCCATCAGCGCGAGCCCTCAGCAGGAGTCGCCGCAGCATCGCTCGCCGCGGGCGTGGTTGGCGTGATGGGAAGGATTGGCGTAGTCACTTCCATAATCGAAGGTTTGAGTTTGGGAAGCGATTCGGGAATCTTGACGCTCGCCTGTGGGCCTTCGGTGTTCAATCGCGAATCGGCAAATGCATCATCGCGAAAAATCCGGGGTGTAATAAAGATATAGAGAGTGGTCTTGCGGTCCTGATTGTCAGTGGAACCAAACAGCGGTCCGACTAATGGGAGGTCTCCAAAGAACGGGATGCGGTTCTTTGTGCTGGTCTTGGAATCAAATGTCAATCCGCCCACCACCACCGTGAAGTCACTGGGGACAGTCACCGAATCGGCCTTGATTTTGTTGACCTGTGACGGCGGTGGCAAACCCGCCGCGGCTGCACCAGTGAAGCTCGATAGTTCTGCTTCATAGTTCAGCCTCAAGTAACCGCCTTCGGAAATCTGCGGCTTGATTTTGAATTTAGTTCCGGCTTCGCTGTCGCCACCGTATGAGGAAAGCGTGGTGCTGTTTCCCTGCGTCGTGGTTGCGTACGGCTGCTTGTCGATCGAATCGAGCGTGCCTTCTTCGTTGTCATCCACCAGCAACTGCGGCGTAGCCAATATTCTCGCATCGACCTTGCGGGAAAGCGCGTTCATGATGATCGGCACCTGATCGCTCTTGATCAACGCGAGCGTGGCTCCGAGCGCACCAGTGCCAACTGTCTTAGGAGTAGTGATCCCGCCGGTTGTTCCAAAGGAACCCAGCCCAAAGTTGCTGTTCAGCACGCCGCCGGTTCCGCCCGCGTTGATGAGTTGTGATTCAAACGCGAGTTTGAGATCATCGGTCCATGTGACAGCGACGATCTTGGCTTCAACATACACCTGCGGGCGTCTGACATCGAGTTTGTCAATGAGCTTCTTGTAATCTTCCTGCTGATTCACCGGCGCCTTCACCAGCAACTGGTTGTTGGCTTTGTCGGCGAGTACAAACACGTTGTTGCCGCCGCCC
>SXOY01000338.1 GCA_005776545.1 Planctomycetia bacterium
CTGTTCGATGGGGTTCTGCGTCGCGAGCACCATGAACGGTTTCTCGAGCTTGTAGGTGACGCCCGCAACTGTTACGCTTCGTTCCTGCATGGCTTCGAGCAACGCAGATTGCGTCTTGGGAGTTGCGCGGTTGATTTCGTCTGCGAGCACCATCTGTGCGAAGATCGGGCCGCGCTGGAATTCAAACTTGCGACGACCAGTTTCGGGATCTTCCATCACGATATTGGTGCCGATGACGTCTGATGGCATCAAGTCCGGCGTGAACTGGATGCGGCTGAAGGGCAGGCTCATGGTGTCAGCGAGCGTGCGCACCAGCAGGGTTTTACCCAAGCCGGGGACGCCTTCGAGCAGAATGTTGCCGCCGGAAAAGAGTGCGATCAGCACGCCTTCAACCACCTCGCGATGGCCGACGATGACCTTGCCGATTTCATCCTGCAACGTCTTAAATGTCGTGCGGAATTGCTCGCACTTGTGCTTCACTTCCGCCGGGGTCGTCAATTCACTAGCCGTAGATACGCTCGCCATACACAATACTCCTCGCCCTTAGTGGGCGCATTTCAACTCTGTTGATCCCCAATGTCATCCTGTGCACGCTTCTTCGCCTTGAGCAATCGCGACATTCCATCGCCATCGCTCGCCGCACCAATTTCGGTTTTCTTTTCCGCCTTGAGTTCGATCGGCGCGCCGACCGCGACTGAGGTCTCTGTCGGCATCTTCGCTCGCCGCAACTGATCTTCACTTGCTTCAAATTTCACACCGGCCGCTGCCTTTTCGCCAGCCCGCGTCTCAATGCCGCGACGAGCTTTATCGCGGGCCATTTTCAGCGTGTCGATCTGCTGGCTCGCAACCTGCTTCTGACCCTTGAACAATCGCGCGATGCCCGCCGAGATCATTTCTGGATCAATCCGCACACGGCGCACCGCGACATCCATCAGGAACATACCGATCGACAGCACCGCAACGATGAGCCAGATCGCTCGCGTTGCTACTGGCATCTTCATGTTTTCTCGATTGAACAAATCCGCCGTAGTGGGCGCCTCTGAAAGCAGCCGGCCGCCAGTCATTTGCCGCACTTGCTCCAGGAGTGGCGTGTTATCTTCGAGGACGCGGAACTCATCGGCGAATGGCCGCGAAATTGCAAACAACACGCTGCCTTCTACTAATTCACCCGGTTTTTCGCCATCGGCGGCATATCTCAAGCTGGCAACATAGGACCCCGATTTTTCGGTGGGAACTGTCGATTCATACAGACCTGGACCAACCTGCCGGAGATCAAGATCAAGAGCGTCGCCCGTTGGGCCTGTTACTCGTCCGCGGAAATTCGCGAAATTCAGACGTTCGCCGTTTGGATCCAACGCTTCAACTGTGATCTTGGTTTTGTCGCCTTGTTGAACCTGATTCACACGCACAAACGCAGAGCCAGATGGTCGCATCGCCCAGCGCACGTGCTGCTCCCAGAAGCTCTTGAATTGGGGCCAGGCGGTCCAGGCTGATCCCCATCGCGTACTCACATCGCTTGTAAATGCAACTGTTCGACCTGCGCCATATTGCCACATCGACATGATCGGGTCGTTCTCTTTGCCGCGGAGCGTAACCATTGCGAGGCCTTCGCGTTCAGCGGTGACAATGTAGCCGTTGATAGGCGGGACCGGCGTGCCGATTCCTCGCATTGGCTGCGAAGGAACACCCGTGGAGGCAGGGCTGAAGCCCGCACCTTCCCAGATCAGTGAGCGACGAACGGTGTTGGCTTCCTTGATGAAAATCTGCGGCAACTGGGCAACATTGTTGGGGTCAACGTGGTAGTGACGGCCCTTTGTGGGCGTTGAAATGCTCTTGAGGTTTTCATCCATCGCGGCACCGTGTGTTGCCATACCGATCGTCGAAACAGAAACCCCGGATGAAATGAACTTCTGCAAGAGCGATGCCGGTGGCGCCTGTGGATCGCCATCTGAAATCATGATGACATGTCGTTGGCCTGCATCGCATTTTTGTAATGACGACAACGCAAGTTCGAGCGACGGAGTGAAGTCGGGCATATCACCGAAATTCAACCCTTGAATCGCGCGCTTGACTGCGGTGCCATCGCCAACGGGTGCGAGTGGATATGTCCACACCGTGCGGCCGCGACCGTTGTCATATTCATTGATACCAATCAGGTCTTGACGCGAGAGCGAATTCACCGCCGCCTCGCAGACCTTTTTGCCGTAGAACACGCCCTGCGGCAATTCCACTGAGTGAATCACCAGCACCAAGGCACCCTTGGGCATCTGCCGCTTGCTGGGAGGATCGAGCTTTACCGGCAGTGCATCTTCGACAGGCGAACCGATCCAACCGCCAGCGCCAAAGCTGTTGGGGCCGCCGATCATCAGCAGGCCGCCTCCGGAATCGTGAACGTATTGCTTGAGTTGATCCTGCTGTGCCTGGGTGAAGTTGCTTGCTGGCTCATCGACGAGAATCACTGCGTCAAATGCATTGAACTCTGTCAAGGATGAGGGTGCTCGATCAGCACTGCGAACCTCGACATGCAGTTTCGCCTGTGCAAGTACATCCGTCAAATATTGGTACTCAGCCGGGTCTTCGCCAATGAGAAGTATCCGACCTTCTGATTGCACAAACGTCACTGCTGATTGCTGATTGTTTTGCTGGATCGCATCGTTTGCTGGATGATCCGGGACGAACACCGCCTTGAATTCC
Organism: Planctomycetia bacterium; assembly: GCA_005776545.1. The sequence goes on from SXOY01000338.1 coordinate 2,695, forward strand.
TGCGGACCAGCGCGAGGCATTTTGATCTGGTTCTGAAAGACATTAGGACCAGGTTCAAGCTCGATTGCAACACTCTGTTCGCCATTGTCACCGAGAATCACGGGCTGATCATTCTGCGTGATCATCAACCGGCCCGATGCCTTGCCCGTTGAGGTCAGAACGGTTTTAATATTCACCGGGTCGCCCATGCGAGCTGTTGATGGGACATCGAGCCGATCGACAATTACTTCATTCTGGTGGCGATATTTGATCGGCAGAATGTCGATCGGGATGCCAGCAGCTTTGTAGGCCTCCGCCGCTTGGATCACGCTGCCAACAGTTTCACGCCCATCGCTTACCAGGACCACGCGATTCGCAGCATCTTGCGAAGCGATCGCCATCGCCATTCGCAATCCGCCCGCCAGATTGGTTCCATCTGCTGCGCCAATGTGAACCCGCTCGTTCTTTGTGGTCATTTTGAGCGGCACTGATTGCACATACGCATCTTTGCCGATTGTCACGAATCCCAATCGATCATCGGCCTTACGCGATTCCTTCGCGGCATTCTCAAAGTATTTGTCCAGTCTGGTCTGCTCAGCACCGGGAACCGATTCGCTGACATCCATCACTACCGTGACCGCGACATCTTTGCTCTCTTTGCGCCATTGTGGCTCGCCGAGCGCGAAACATATGAGCAGTATGACAAGGACCCGCACCGCAAATGCAAAGTACTTTGCAAACGACCCAAGTCCTGCAATGCTCTTCCAGCCAATCCACACCGTCAGGCCCACTGCAATTGGCACAAGCACCAGCCACATCGGCTGATCAAATTGAATCGGTCCGACATGGATCGATCCCAATATCCCGCTCGAATTGCCGATTGCATGTGTCAAAACACGAGTCTCCCGAAAACCTGTGATCGAATCCTCTTACCGCATTTCTGGTGCCTGATGGCACACAATATGGCTCCTTCGCATATCCAGCACGAACAATTCATCCTTCAGAATAGTCAGCCCCCAGGCATTACCAAGTCGTTGGGCAGAACCATCATCCTCTTTCGGCCCGGCGAACATCCCCAGGCAATGCCCTGTCACGAGATCGACCCGTTGTGCCCGGCCGTTACCAAACTCGCTCACCAATGCAGAGCCATCGCCCAGCAGTGCAAGACCGTAAGGATACGAAAAACTCCCGGGAGCATCGCTGGTTCCGCGTGCGCCATCAGTTCCACCAACCCACCGGATCAGCTTTCCATCAAGCCCAAAAACTCCGATCCGATGATTACACGCATCTGTCACCACAAGTTCGCGCCGAACTTCATCCACAGCCATCGATTGGGGGCGTGAAAACTCGATCTTCGCATCACCCAGTTCGCCAACTCCAAACTGCCCAAACGAAAACAGATACGCATAGTTTCCATCAAACACACTGATGCGATCATTCCCGCCGTATTCACTAACAAAAACACGTTCGATCTTTCCATCACTGCCATGAGAGACCGCAATATCGGTCGGGAATACAAACTGTCCGCCCTCTCGCCCGAACGAACCGAACTGCTTCACAAGCTCTGGCTCTTGATCGGACCGTTCGGCCAACGCTGCCGCCGGAACGCGATACACCCGAACGCGGTGATAATGCGTATCTGCGATGAACAACAGGTTCGACTCTGGCTTTCCCGGTTCTTTCACGATCGTCAGGCCAGTCGGCTTGCCAAACCCATACTCAGGCATCTTGAAGATCGAAAGGCACCGGCCCGTTTTGACGTCCAGCCGCTGAACGCGAGCATCCTTATCTATGACCCACAGATCTTGCCCATCATTCTCAATACATCGTGGCGACACTAACTGGCC